>NZ_JBFAOJ010000009.1:0-163513 GCF_040675205.1 Streptosporangium sp. NPDC049644
GATCGACCGCATCGTGTCCCTCGGCGACGCCGACACCGACGGGCTGCACGCGCGGCTCTACGCCCTGCTCGACCTCACCGACCCCGGCGCGCGGCCCGCGCGAACCTCCGCGGTCTAGAAGAACAGGTTCTCCGGCACCGGCAGGTCCAGTCGTGCCGGACCCTGCCACCTGGACGTGTCCTTCGGCACGTCGGCGCCGCCGAGGGTGCTGATCACCAGCGGGATCACGACCTTGCTCCCCGCCAGGTCGACGGTGACGTTCGCGCCGGTGGCCCGCTCGGCGCTGTAGGTCGAGTCGGTGCCGGCGATCACGAGGGCCAGCCTGTGCCCCTTCTTGAAGACGTACTCCTGCGGCAGCGTCTCCCAGCTGACCTTGCCGTACGTGCCCGGGGGCAGCGGCGAGGGCTCGCTGAGCGAGTCGCGGTTCTGCACGTCGATCCAGCCACGGGCGACGATCTCCAGCGGCCGGGTGGCCCGGTTGGTGACGACCTGCCGGTAACAGGCGTCGTCGGAGGCCGTGCTCTCGCCGTGGCAGCTCTCCTCGGCGACCGTGGTGACGCCCTGGCCCCGCCGCCAGTCGATCCGGGTGTCCTCGCCGAAGTCGACGAGGAGCGCGGTCAGGTTCGAGGTGGGCTTGTCGAGCGCGACGCGCAGGTCCACCACGGGCGTGCCGGACAGCCGCAGATCCAGCGGCAGCTCGCCGGTGGTGAAGGCCACCCGCCCCGGCTTGACGGTACCGACGTCGGCCACCATCGCGTCCTCGGACTGGCGGATGTCGGTGAACGTGGCGGTCTGCCCTCTTCTGGCCGGTACCAGGCCGAACGAGCCGTCGGCCGCGGGGCGGAAGGGAACCTTCAGGGAGAGCGGGGCGGGCCAGTCGCGCTGGGTGATCCAGCGGTCGAGGCTGGTCTGCACGTCGGCGCGGGGCTCTCGCATGACGCCGTTCTGCACGCCGAGCAGCCAGTGGTCGAACCAGCGGTGCAGCGTGTCGACCCAGAGGTCACGACGGCCCTCGAAGTCGAAGGGGTCGACGTGCTGGTACTGCCCGACCCAGATCTTGCGGGGCACGTTCCGGTCGGCCAGCGCCTGCCACCACTTGGAGAAGTTGTCGGGCCTGACGTTGAGGTCGTTGACCGTGTGCACGGCGAAGACGCTGGCACGCACCTTGGAGACATCGGCCATCGAGCCCGCGATGTAGTCGCGCTCGGCCCAGAAGCCGTTGTAGTCGCCGGTGTCGTCGCCGTCCTCGGCGTCCAGCCGCGCCCGCACCGCGGCGCACTTGGCCTCGGGGTCGGTGTCGACGTAGTTCCCCAGCCACGACATGTAGTCGTAGTTGTAGACCACCCCGTTGGAGCGCTGGTACCTGTACCAGGAGCTGATCGCCGAGATCGGCACGATGGTCTCCAGCCCCCGCACGCCGGTCGCCGCCACGGCGTTGGCCAGCGTGCCGTCGTACGACTTGCCGATCATCGCGGCCTTGCCGGTGGTCCAGTCCGCGACCGCGGGCGTGCCGTCGGGACGGTAGGCGGTGGCGCGGCCGTTCAGCCAGTCGATCACGGCCTTGCCGCCCAGCACGTCGGCCTGCCCGCCGACGTCGGGACAGCCGTCGGACCTGGTGGTGCCGATCATGTCGACATTCAGGACGGCGTAACCGCGCGGCACGAAGTAGTTGTCGTAGAACAGCGGGAATTTCACTACGTTCCCGGCGGCGTCATAGACCTTCCGCTCGGCCTCGTTGCCCCGGCCGGAGTTGTCGTAGTACGGACTCTCATCGATGATCACCGGTACCTTGAGCCCGGGGCCCGATTCCTTCGGTCTGATGATGTCGACACGGACCCGGTCCGGCCTCCCATCGGAGTCGCTGTCGACACTCGACTCGACGTAGACGTGCTCGCGGACGGCGTCGGCGTAGGAGAAGACCGGTTGGGTCCGCCCCCGCTCGACGGTGAGGGATGGCCGGGTGGCCGCGTGGGCCGGAGTGACGCCCGTCGCGAGAACCGCGAGGACGATGAGGGCTGCCCGTAACTTCGGCAAGCGGAGCCTCCAGAACAACTAGGGAAACATCCGCAATATCAATCTTTGTCCGTATAGTCCGCAAGATCCTTTATGTGTTCGACATCACCCTGGGGCTGGTATGTGACATGGCGCTCGACAGCCCTGTACGGCCACCGGTCAGGGCGGCCCGGCGCAGGCCGGGCAGGCGGGAGCAGGGGTGCGGCGGCTACCCGCCGCGGGACCTCAGCAGGGTTCGGTGCCGGAGGCGGGCAGGAGCTTGTTCAGCATGACCGCGCACCGGCGCAGCTCGTCGGCGTCGAGCATGTCCAGGAACTGGGCGCGGACACCGCGCAGATAGGTGGGGCCGGCCTCGGCCAGGAGCGCGGCGCCCGCGTCGGTGAGCACCGCGAACAGGCCGCGCGCGTCACTGGTGCACGCCTCGCGCTCGACCAGGCCGTCACGCTGGAGGCGGTCGATGAGCCGGGTCAGGCCGCTGCGCGAGAGCAGCACCCGGTCCGCCAGGTCGTTCATCCTCAGCCGCCGCTCGGGCGCCTCGAAGAGCTGCAGGAGGACCTCGTAGGAGGCCAGGGACAGATCGTGCTCGACCAGCAGGTCGGCTTCCAGCACTCGGGCGATGCGGACCTGTGCTCGCTGGAGCATGCGCCAGAGCATCAGCTCCTCCGAGCTGAAGCTCTCCGTGGACTCGCCCGCCGTGAGGGTCACCCAGTAACCTTAGAACGTTGCACGCGCATCTACACAGCGAATTGTCCGAATCCGGCGACCAGAACCGGAGCCGGAATTCCTGTCGACGTTCCGTGGTTCATACCATTGGACTCACGACGCCGACCGTTCCCTGACGGGATCGGGCCTCTCGCCAAGCCATACGAGCGCCGCGACGGGCAACTCCTGCCCTTGAGACGCCTCATCGATAACAGACAAGGAGGGACGGCATCCTCCGTCGCCCCCGGGTGACGCCGTGTTGCCGACACTTCGATGGCACCTACCCCGGAACTGGTGATGGCCGCTCTCGCGACCGTCAACGACCCTGAGATCCGTCGGCCGATCACCGAGCTGGAAATGGTCAAGAGCGTCGACATCTCCCCCCAGGGGGCGGTACGTGTCGCGATCTTCCTCACCGTGTCCGGCTGCCCCATGAAGGACACCATCACCCGAGACGTCACCGCCGCGGTCTCCAAGATCGACGGAGTGACCGGCGTCTCCGTCGAGATGGACGTCATGAGCCCCGAGCAGCGCAAGGCGCTGCAGAGCAAGCTGCGCGGCAACAAGGGCCCCGAGAAGGAGATCCCCTTCGCCCAGCCCGGCTCGCTGACCCGGGTCTTCGCCGTCGCCTCCGGCAAGGGCGGTGTCGGCAAGTCGTCGGTCACCGTCAACCTGGCCGCCGCGATGGCCGCGAGCGGCCTCAAGGTCGGCGTCGTCGACGCCGACATCTACGGCCACAGCATCCCTCGCATGCTGGGCACCTCCGAGCGCCCCACCAAGGTCGAGGACATGATCATGCCGCCGGTGGCGCATGACATCAAGGTCATCTCGGTCGGCATGTTCAAGCCGGAGGGCAACACCCCCGTGGTGTGGCGCGGTCCCATGCTCGACCGGGCCCTGCACCAGTTCCTCGCCGACGTCTACTGGGGCGACCTGGACGTGCTGCTGATGGACCTGCCCCCGGGCACCGGTGACATCGCGATCTCCGTGGCACAGCGGATGCCCTCCGCGGAGCTCCTGGTGGTGACCACCCCGCAGCAGGCCGCCGCCGAGGTCGCCGAGCGGGCCGGATCGATCGCCGTCCAGACCCACCAGCAGATCGCCGGTGTCATCGAGAACATGTCGTGGCTGCCCTGCCCGCACTGCGACGAGCGGGTCTCGGTCTTCGGCGAGGGCGGCGGCCAGACCGTGGCCGACGCGCTCACCCGCACCCTCGGCGCCCGCGTGCCGCTCCTCGGCCAGGTGCCGATCGACATGCGCCTGCGCGAGGGCGGCGACGAGGGCAAGCCGCTCGTGCTGACCGACCCGGACGCCCCGGCCGCGGCCGAGCTGATCCGCATCGCCGGCTCCCTCAGCAAGAAGTCGACCAGCCTCAAGGGCCTCCAGCTCGGCATCTCGCCCACCCGGCGCGGCTGAACGGCACCCGCTCCGACACGACGACGGCGGCGTCCTCCTGTGGGGGGCGCCGCCGTCGTCCGTCCGGGAGGGACTCAGGTCGCCTCGGAGTCGTACGGAGGGATCTCGCCGTAACCCAGCTCGCCGCCCGCCGGGTAGGAGGACGCGGGTTCGGCGGTGGCGGTGGCCGGGGTGGAGTTCCAGTCGTCCTCAAGATCAGCGGTGAGGTGCTTGCGGACGAAGTTCTTCGGATTCAGGTCGGACGGGTCGAAGTCGGCGAACTCCGGTCCCAGCCCGGTCCGCAGGTCGTCTCTGGCGTTGTTGGCCATCCTGCGCAGGTTGCGCAACGTCTTGCCCGCCTGGGCGGCGGCCTGGGGCAGTTTCTCCGGGCCGAACACGAGGAGGGCGATGACCACCAGCGCCACGATCTCAGGCCAGCCGAGTCCGAACACGGTGATCTCCTACCGAGAAGAGGCCATGGGCACCTCTCCGGCTACATACCGGAGAGGTTCCAGACTAATACCGCCGAGCGTGAGCACGCGCCCCTGCCGGGCGGCTCAGGACGGCTCGGGTGCGGGCTGGTCCGGCGCGGTGCCGACGGTCACGGTCGCGGTGTTCTCCTGGCCGCCGCGCTGGTACTTGACCGAGAGCTTCTCACCGGGAGCCCTGTTGCGGACCAGCGCGATCAGCTCGTTGCCGTCCTGCAGCACGATGCCGTCGACCTCCAGGATGACGTCGCCCGGCTTGAGGCCCGCCTGGGCGGCGGGGCCGTTCGGCTCGATCGGCTGGCTCCCCTGCTTGGCCTCGGTCGCGATGCGCACCCCGACGCCCTGGTAGGTCGGGTCGATGGCGACACCGATCCGCGACTTCTTGGCCTTGCCCGTGGTGATCAGCTCCTGGGCGACGCGGCGGGCGTGGTTCACCGGGATGGCGAAACCGAGGCCGATGCTGCCGCTCTGGCCGCCGACCGACCTGCCGAGAGTGGCGATCGCCGAGTTGACGCCGATCACCTCGCCGTTGCCGTTGACCAGCGGTCCCCCGGAGTTGCCCGGGTTGATGGCCGCGTCGGTCTGGACCGCGCTGAGCCAGGTGGTCTCGGAGTTGTTCTCCTCACCCGCCTGAACGGGGCGGTTGAGCGAGCTGACGATGCCGGAGGTGACGGTGCCGGTCAGGCCCAGCGGGGAGCCGATGGCGATGACCGGGTCGCCCACGACCACGTTGTCGGAGTTGCCGAGGGTGATCTCCGGGGCGCCGAAGGTCTCCGCCGGCTTGACCACTGCCAGGTCGGACTCGGGGTCGCGGCCGACGACGACGGCGGAGGTGGACTTGCGGTTGTTGAACTGGATCTGGATCCGACCGCTCGGATCGGCGCCGGCGACCACGTGGTTGTTGGTCACCACGTAGCCGCCCTTGATCAGGAAGCCGGAACCGGTGTTGGAACTCGTCCCGCCCTCGACCGCCAGCGAGACCACGCTGGGCAGCACCTTCGAGGCCACGCCCGCCACCGAGTCCGGGGGCCGGGCGTTGGAACCGGTCGGCGCGTTCCCCAGGCTGTAGGAGGGGTCGCGGCCCGAGCCGGTCGGCTTGGTGAGGAGGTAGGTGCCGACGCTGCCGAGCAGCGAGGCGAGCAACGCGATCACCACGGCGAGGACGACCAGCGTGGCCGTGCGCGGCCCGCGGACCACCGCGGGCGCCAGGCCGCCGAAGCTCCCCGGCAGCCCCGGGCCGCCGGGAGGCGGCGCCCAGCCGGGCCCCAGGCCGAACGCCTGGCTGGGCGGCGGTGGCGGCGGAGCCGGGTGGGCGGCGAAGACCGCCGTGTCGTACCTGGGCCGGCCGGAGGGGTCGCCCCAGCTCTCCACGTAGCCCTGTCCCTGGACGCCCTCGCCCGCCGGCGGCTCCCCGTCGTCGTGACGGAACAGCTCGGGTTGCCCCTGCCGGTCACCCCACCGGCCACGGCCTGGCGGAGCGCCCAACTGGCTCCAGCCGTCGTCGTCCGACCGCTCGGCCTGGGACGGCGCCCCCTCTCCGGCGGGCAGGAACTCGGGGCGCGAGAACTCGGGGCCGGAGGAGTCTGCGTGGCGGGACTCCGGAGCGCCGTGACCGCCGTCGGTGAAGTCCGACGGCGTACGCCCCGCAGCATCCTGCGCCCCGTGGCCGGTACGGGCCTCGTCGGTCATCGAATACTCACTACTCCTTGCCTCGCAGATGCCCACTCACCGGGTCAACCCGGCAATCTTCCCCCGAGTGGCATACGAGATGTGTAAAACACGCGTCAACCGAAGGGATTGACCCACGAGAGCAGGCGACTCGCACCTCGGCCGAGCCTCGTCCAGAGATCCGGAACATGCTCGTGCGGTAGGGCCGCGACAGCCGTGTCGACCATGTCGGCCGACGCGTCCGCGAAGACTGTATAGACATGCCCCCCACTCGCCCAGATCATCTCCTGCCCAACCGGGCCTCGAATCCAGATCGTATGCCCGCTGCGCCGTTCCGCATGCCAACCCTGGAGATGATCCTCATCAAGCACTCCGGGCTGCACAAAAACCGACACAACTGATAACCCATCTGAATACCCCAAATATAAGTATCCAGCGGGGGCGCTTCGCGCGGCGAACAACTCCAGGCGGCCCGGCAGGGCACGGGGAATGCGCCAGCCCGCGGCCAGCAGGCGGGGCATCTCCACGAGGTCGAGGCCCCCGACGGCCAGCGGCGGCGCCGTGGGCACCGCCCCCTTGGCCACCGGGTCGAGGGCCAGGTCGACGAAGGCCCCGACGTTGACGACCCGGCCCCTCGCGTCCATGAGTTCGCGGCGCAGCACCGGCCCGGCGGCCTTGTCGATCCAGTAGCGGGCGGCGACCGTGCCGTCCCCGCGCAGCACGTTCACCAGACGGGCTGGGCGCCCGCAGGCGTGCCCCTCCCCGGCGGCCACCACCCGGTAGTTCCGGGCCAGCACCTCGAGCATCGTCTCCGACGGGCTGGACATGCCCCCGGCGGGGGTGCCTGGATCGGCGCTCCGCACGGAACCCGAGGGCTCGGCATGCACCGTCATCCCCTTTCCGGGGACGTTGCGCACCTCCAGCACCGCGGAGGTGGAGCCGGAGGCCCCCCAGACCGTGACGTACTGGGTGCCTGAGTATCCGCGGGCCCGGCCCGCGACCGCCGCCTCACGGAGCAGGTGCAGGCCGGTGTCCTCGTTCTCCGCCTCGTCCGGCGGTATGGCGTGCGAGGTCCTGACCGCGTGTGCCGTACCGCCCGTCACCAGCCCCAGCAACATGACAGCCACCAGGATGATCGTGGCGGGCAGCCGGATCACGGAGTGGGTGAGAAGGTGGGCGTCGCCGATCCGCCGTAGGGTGCCGTGTTCCTGTGCTGGTTGGCGAACATGTCGACCGGCGGCACGACACGCGGATTGGGGTCGGCCCCGCCTACCACGAACAGTGTGCCGATCGCCACGGCCGCCGAGGCGACGCCCACCGCGACGTAACCCGCTCTCCGGGTGCGGCGAGGTCCTTGGGCCCGGCTCCTGGGACGGTTGTCCGGGGGAGCGACGCTGTACATGCTCGGAATGGGTGCTCCGCCGAAGGTGCGCGAGGCCGGAAAGGGGCGCTCACGCGGGGGCAACGGGCCGCCGGGCTCCGCCATCCGCAGCAGGGACATCGTCAGGTCGGTCGGCATCGCGGGCCCGTCGAGGGACCGCAACCGGCTCTTCAGCGCTCGCACGGCGTCGACCTCGGCCCGGCAGTCGGCGCAGAAGGCCAGATGCGACAGGGCCCGGTCGCGCTCGTGGTGATTCAGCTCACCGTCCACCAGTGCGGAAACGCGCTCTCCTAGATGACTCATGCGCACTCCTTGCCAAGTGGCTCGTCGTGACATTCGTCATGACTGTGATTTCTCATGCGAATTCCTCCCCGTGAGTAACGCTCGGGGGGAATAGATCGTTCCGCGGCGCGCGATGCTCAAGCGCCTCACGCAACTGCGCCCGCCCACGGTGGATCCGGCTCCGAACCGTGCCGAGCTTCACACCCAGCGTCGCCGCGATCTCCTCGTAGGACAGCCCCTCGATGTCACACAGAACGACGGCCGCGCGGAACTCGGGCGCGAGCGCGTCGAGTGCCGCCTGGATGTCGGGCTCCAGATGGGTGTCGTCGTACACCTGTGCGGGAGAAGGCTCGCGCCCGCGCAGCCGCTCGGCGGCGTCGTCGGCGAGCCCCTCGAACCTGATGCGCTGCTTGCGCCGCGCCATGTCGAGGAACAGGTTGGTGGTGATGCGGTGCAGCCAGCCCTCGAAAGTGCCTGGCGTGTAGTTCGACAAGGACCTGAAGACCCGGACGAAGACCTCCTGGGTGAGATCTTCCGCATCGTGCACGTTGCCGGTCAGCCGATAGGCCAGCCGATACACTCGCGCCGAGTGCGCCCGGACCACCTCCTCCCAGGTAGGAGGCGTCCAATCAGACACTGGAGCTTCTGCCTGGTGGTCAGGCTCGTCCACCAGCACTCCTCTCTCCGGGACCACCGCTATCGCCATAGTGCCTGGTTTCGTCCCTTCGTGCGCACTGACTACCTTCAGGACCGGCAAAGGCCGCTTAAACCGTGCAACGCACCGGGGACGACATGAGTTCCCGATCGGGCCTGCCTCCCTTAGGCTGCGACCCAGCGCCTATATGACTGTGTACGGAGAAAGCGGGAGGAGAGGCCGATGGCAGAGACGCCGACAAGTCCGTTGGAGGCCACTCTGGCCTATGCCGACGAGTTCCACAGGGAGGACGACATCCTGCTGGCCGCGCGCATGCGCGGAGCCGAGGTGGGAGCGCCCCCGATCCGGCCCGGCGGCGGCGCTGCTCTCTGCTTCCTCGCCACCGCCATCAACGCCCGTGCCGTCGTGGAGATCGGCACCGGCTGCGGGGTGTCAGGCCTGTGGCTGCTTCGCGGCATGCGCCAGGACGGCACGCTCACCAGCGTGGACGTGGAACCGGAGCACCAGCGGCTGGCCAGGCAGAGCTTCGCCCAGGCCGGATTCTCCGGGGGCCGGACCCGCCTGATCACCGGCCGTGCCCTCGACGTGCTCCCCCGGCTGTCCGACGGCGGCTACGACCTGGTCTTCTGCGACGGCGCCATGCACGAGTACGCCGACTACCTGGCCGAGTCCGTCCGGCTGCTCCGGATCGGCGGCATCGTCGTCTTCGACAACGCCCTCTGGGGCAACCGGGTGGCCGACCCCGTGCAGCGGGACCCCGACACGGTCTCCATCAGGGAGCTCGGCAAGCTGGTCCGCTCCGACGAGCGGCTCCGCCCGCTGATGATGCCTCTCGGAGACGGCATCCTGGCGGCCGTCAAGCTCTCCGACTGACGGCGGCCACCCGACCGGGGGCGGGACGACGACACCGTCCCGCCCGCCGCGCGATCACCGCTCCTGGAGCCCCGCCAGCCATTCGAGCAGCAGGCGCACGCCGTATCCGGTGGCTCCCTTGCTGAAGAGCCCCTCGTCCGCGCCGCTACGGCCGACGCCGGCGATGTCCAGGTGCGCCCAGGGCCGCCCGCCGGTGAACTCGCGCAGGAACAGCGCCGCGGTGACGGAACCCGCGCCGTAGGTCGATCCGGCCTCGATGTTGGTCAGGTCGGCCACCGACGAGTCGAGCGCGGGAAGGTAGTCCTCGATCAGCGGCATCCGCCAGAGCCGCTCCCCACTGGCCTCCCCCGCCTCGACCAGCGCGCCGGCCAGCGCGTCCTCGGAGGTGAAGACCGCGCCGAGATTCTTGCCCAGGGCCACACTGATCGCCCCGGTCAGCGTGGCGACGTCGACCATGACGTCCGGGTCCAGCTCCGCGTCGGCGTAGGCCAGCGCGTCGGCCAGCACCAGGCGGCCCTCGGCGTCGGTGTTGAGCACCTCCACGGTCCGGCCGCCGTACTGTGTGATCACGTCCGAGGGGCGCTGGGCCGAACCGGAGAAGGAGTTCTCGGCGGCGGCGACCAGGCCGGTGACCCGGATCGGCACGCCGAGCGAGGCCAGCGCGCCCAGGACCGCGATGACCACCGCTCCGCCGGCCATGTCGGTCTTCATGAACACCATGCCGGCGGTCGGCTTGAGCGACAGGCCGCCGGTGTCGTACGTGATGCCCTTGCCGACCAGGACCACGTGGCGCGTCGCGCCCTCGGGCCGGTAGGAGAGCTGGATCAGCCGGGGCGGGTTCACCGACCCCTTCCCGACGGCGAGGATGCCGCCGAACCCGCCGGCGCGCAGCTCCCGCTCGTCCCACACCCGCACGGCGACGCCCTGCTCGGCGGCGCGCTCGGCGAGCCAGGCCGGTGACTTCACCGAGGACGGGGTGTTGGCCAGGTCCCTGGCGAGCGCGACGGCTCCGGCGATCACCTCCGCGCCGGCGACCTCCGCCTCGACCTCGTCTCCGACGAATTCGAGTGTCGTCACGGGGGACTTCGCCTCGCCGACCCTGAAGGTGTACGTGGCCAGCAGCGCGCCCTCCGCGAAGGCCGCCACCGGCCCGCCGGGCAGCACGATCCTGATGGCGTCCTTGCCCTTACCGCGCCGCGCCACCGCCGCACCGGCCTTGCGCAGGGCCGTCGCCGACCCGTCCCCGACTCCGTAGAGGAGCACCCGGCCCACGGCGTCGCCGTTCGCGACGGGAACCTCGACGATCTCACCCGCCTCGCCCTTGGCCTGGTAGTGGGCGAGCAACGCGGCCACGGGCACCGGCAGCTCGATCTCGGGCGCGAGATCCTCGGCGAAGGGCACGGCGAGCAACTCGGCGTCGCCGAAGGACTCGGTCTCGGCGTCCTCCGCGACGAACGGCCCCTGGGCATAGGGCACGCGGGGTAGGAGCAGACAGGGGGAGATGGGCATGGATGACTCCAGTCGTCAGGCCCGGCAGGAGAGAGAAGCCGGGGAGAACACCGCGGCCCTGGCGCGAGCCGCCGCAAGGCGGTCCGACGGCCAGGGCCGTGTTCGTCGTCGGTCGCGCGGGCCATCGCAGGTGTCATGCTCCCCGAGCAAGCTCAAATAGGGCCCGGCTCCGCCGCTTTGTCTTAGATCGGTATCAACCGACGATCTTCTTCAGTTCCTCACCAAGAGCACTTGCCTCGTCCGCGGAGAGCTCAACGACGAGACGGCCGCCCCCCTCCAGAGGAACCCGCATGACGATCCCCCTGCCTTCCTTGACGACCTCCAGCGGACCATCACCGGTCCTCGGCTTCATAGCCGCCATGCGTGTATCCCTTCCTGCTTCGGGCTCCGGATCTCCGACTGACCCGAGGGTGGCCGACGCATTCACGTCTTCTGTGATGTCCTATTATCCCGCCTCCGCACGGAGAATGGGAACGATCAGTCTCAGCGTCGGCTCATCCGGCGATCAAGACCGTTGTCCGAGACCCCCCGGACGGCCAAACTTGTCCTCGTGAACGCCCGCGCCGCGCTCTTCGATCTGTACGGGGACCACCTCGGATCCCGAGGCGGCCATGCGTCCGTGGCCGCCCTCGTCCGCCTGCTCGCTCCACTGGACATCGCCGCTCCGGCCGTGCGCACCGCCATCTCGCGGATGGTACGGCAAGGCTGGCTGGCGCCCGCCCGGTTGCCCGGAGGCCCCGGCTACGAGGTCACCCCCAAATGCGTGCACCGCCTCGACGAAGCCGCGCTGAGAATTTACCGAGTTGGGACGATCACCTGGGACGGCCGATGGCACATCCTGGTGCTGGAGCCCGTGCGCGAGCGGTCCAGAAGGGAGCGCCTCCGGGCCGAGCTCTCCTTCATCGGGTACGCGCCCCTGTCCGAGACCACCTGGATCGGGCTCCGGCCCTCCTCCGAGCTGGAGACGATCCTCAGCCGCGAGGGCGTCGGCGCCGAACGGTTCGACGCGGTGCTCGACGGCGACCCCGCGGCACTGGCCGCCAGGACATGGGACCTGGACGGCATCGGCGCCGCCTACCGGAGATGGCTGACCCAGGCGACGGACCTGATCGGCGAACTGCCCGGCGACGCGAGCGACGCCCGGGTGTTCGCCGTCCGCAGCAGGCTGCTGCACGGCTGGCGCAACTTCCTGTTCCACGACCCCGGGCTCCCGGCCGAGCTCCTGCCGGAAGGCTGGCCGGGGGAGCAGGCCAGAATCTACTTCGAACACGAGGCCGGACGGCTGCTCCCAGCCGCCGCCGCCTTCGTCGACCGTCACCTCGGCGAGCCGTAGCACGCGGAGCCCAGAAGCCCGAAGGAGCCCTTGTTGAACGACGTTCTCTACTCCGTCGACGACGCCGTCGCCACCATCGTCATCAACCGGCCGGAGGCGATGAACTCGCTGACCTCCCGGGCGAAGACCGCCCTGCTTGAGGCGGTGACCGCGGCGTCGCAGGAGCGTGCCGTGCGGGCGGTGCTGCTGACCGGGACGGGGCGGGCGTTCTGTGCCGGCCAGGACCTGGGCGAGCACGCCGCGAACCTGGAGGCCGGCCGGGGCCTGGACGGCACGGTACGTACGCAGTACAACCCGATCGTCCGCACGATCACCGAGATGGACAAACCGGTCGTCGCGGCGGTGAACGGCGTCGCCGCGGGCGCGGGCGCCGCGCTGGCCTTCGCCTGCGACCTGCGGATCGCCTCGGAGAAGGCCAGGTTCGCGATGGCCTTCTCCGGCATCGCCCTGGCCCCGGACTCGGGCGCCTCCTGGACCCTGCAGCGCCTGGTCGGCGCGGGCCGCGCGGCGGAGCTGCTACTGCTCGGCGAGCCCGTCGGCTCGGCCCGCGCGCTCGAACTCGGGATCGTCTCCCAGGTCGTCCCCGCCGACGAACTGGACACCGCCGCCCACGCACTGGCCGTACGACTGGCACAGGGGCCCACGAGCGCCTACACGGCCACCAAGCGCGCCCTGCGGTTCGCCTCGACCAGTTCGCTGGCCGAGGCCCTGGACCTGGAGGCCGACCTCCAGGACGCCTGCGCCGGGACCGACGACCACCTGAACGCGACCCGCGCCTTCCTCGCCAAGGAGCGTCCGGTCTTCCAGGGCCGCTGACGGCCTGCCGGCGGCTTCCGCCGGGAACCCGGCCCGGCCGCCGCGTACCCGCTCCCTGTCGCGCGGGCGGCGGGGCGTCCGCGCACGGCTTCCCCTCGCCCGCGGGGGAAGGCCGTCAGGCCCGGTGTGTCCAGCAGTCGGCCAGGTGGTCGTTGACGAGGCCGATGGCCTGCATCAGCGCGTAGGCGGTGGTCGGGCCGACGAAACGGAAGCCGTGTGACTTGAGCTCCTTGGCCAGCGCCTTGGAGCCGGGGGTCTGGGCGGGCAGGTCCGCCGGGGTCTTCGGGACCGGCGAGCCGGGGTCCGCGTGACTCCAGACGAGGTCGGACAGGCCGATGCCGAGCGCGGCCCTCGCGTTGGCGATCGTCGCCTCGATCTTGGCCCGGTTCCTGACGATGCCCGCGTCGGCGAGCAGGCGTTCGACGTCCTGTTCGCCGAAGGCGGCCACGGCCGGGATGGAGAACCCCTCGAAGGCGGCACGGAAGTTCTCCCGCTTGCGCAGGATGGTGATCCAGGACAGGCCGGACTGGAACGCCTCCAGCGTGATCCGCTCGAACACCCGGTCGTCGCCGGTGACCGGGCGGCCCCACTCCTCGTCGTGGTAGGCGATGTAGTCGGGGGCCGCGCTCACCCACCCGCAGCGCACGAGCTCCACGGGTGCCGCGGGCACCACGGGTCGCGAGGTCTCGGTCAACGGGACTCCTCCTTCTTGTCCGTCCCCGGCCGCTCACCGAGGTGGACGCCGACGGCGTCGGAGGACGGCTCCGGCGAAACCCCGGAAGGGGACGGGGAGTCCGGCACCCGGGACGGCTCGGACGGCGAGGAGACCCGCGACATGCCGGGCGGCTCCTCCGCCACGGAACTCCCATCCGCCTCGGAGGGCCCGTCGGCCTCCTGCGACCCGTGCCCGACCCGTGACCCGCCGGAATCCCCCTCGTCGTGCACGAGGTCCGGCACGAGGTCCGGCACGGGCTCGGCCGCGCCGGGAAGCCGGGGCGGCACCTCGCGCCCGGTGAGCGAAACGGCGGACGAGCCGTCGGCATGCTCCTTGTCCGCCGCCGGCCTGCCGTGGCCGGAGAGCTCGTACGGCGCCTCAAGCTCGCGCAGGGTGGCGGGCAGGCCGCCTTTGAGCTCGTGGCGGGCCTGGAGCCGGCCGGCGAGCAGCTCGGCCACCCGCTGCTCCAGCACGGCGATCCTGGTGTCACGCTCGCTCAGGGCTCCGGCGACCCGGTTCAGCGCCTCGTCCACGCTCTGGGTGTGATAGCCGACGAGGCTCACCGGGAGCTGGAGCGCCATGAAGTCGACGGCACCGAGCTGGCCGCCCTTGGGCAGGTCCAGCGGAGGCACGTCGGGGGCGAACTCGCTCAGCTCACCCCCTCGGCCCATGGCGACCACCGTGACACTGGCGACGACGGCTACGGCAGCGAGGGCTAATACGACCAGCACATACGAATCGTGCCACAACTCCGCTGACCTAGGATCGGGTCGTGACTCCTCCGCTCCCTGAAGAGAGCAGCCTTCCGCCCGCCTCCGCCGAGGCGGGCGACGACCGGGCCCCGGCCTCTCCGAGCGGGCGGACCGGGACGGTCCCCCTCGTGCTCGGCCCCGGCGATCCTGGCGAACCCGGCTGGGTCGAGGCCCACTCGATCGGGGAGGTCGAGGAGCTCGTCCGCGCCGGGCACACCGTGGTCGTCACCCCCGCCAGGCTGGCCGCCGGCGGGCAGGCCTGGCAGGCCGGAGACGAGAGGGACGCCGAGGCCGCGGAACTCACCGCGGCCTCGATCTGCGCCTGGGCGGGTGCCCGCGTGTTCCGTACGGATCGCCGGGAACAGGTGCGACTCGCGGTCGAGATGACCGACTCCCTCGCCGGGCGGCGTCCACCCGCGCTAACCCGCCGTGGCCTCGCCTAGTTCCTCGGCACTCGGTTCCAGGTGCCTGGTCGACTTCTCCAGCAGCCGGAACGCCTCGTCGACCGTGGCGGTCCAGGAGATGGCGTCGAAGACGTTCGGCCGGGTGAAGCCCGCCTCCTGCATGCCCTCGACCAGGTCCCGCAGCGGCCGGTAGATGCCCCACGGGTCGAGGACCACCAGGGGCTTGTCGTGCAGGCCCAGCGTGCGGGACGTCCAGATCTCGAACAGCTCCTCCAGCGTTCCGATGCCGCCCGGCAACACCAGGAAGGCGTCGGAGCGGGCGTCCATGACCCCCTTGCGCTCGCGCATGTCGCCGGTGATCACCAGCTCGTCGGCGTGCTCGTCCGCGAGCTCGATGTCCACCAGCGACTGGGGGATCACGCCCACGGTGCGGGCGCCGCCCGCACGGGCCGCTCGGGCGATCGCGCCCATGCAGGAGACCCTGGCCCCGCCGCTCACCAGGTCGTGCCCGCGCCTGGCGAGCTCCGCGCCGACCTCCTCGGCCAGCTCCTGGTACTTCTTGTCGATTCTCTGACTAGACGCGAGGAATACACATATGAACACGCCCCGACCTTATTCGGCTTCGCCGGCCGGGGTCATGGGCTTCTCCGCTCGTCCCTGGCCCGCCCGCTCCTGGTCCGGTCGGCCCTGGTGCGGTCGGCCTCCACGATGATCCGGACCGCCTCGTCCACGTCGTCGGTGACGTGGATGAGATCCGCGTCCCGGGCGGAGATCTTGCCGGTCCGCGCGAGGGTGTTCCTGATCCAGCCGATCAGGTCGCCCCAGAACTCGGTGCCCATCAGCACCACGGGGAAGGAGGTGACCTTCCCCGTCTGGACCAGGGTGAGCGCCTCGAACAGCTCGTCCAGGGTGCCGAACCCGCCGGGCAGCGTGATGAAGCCGCAGGAGTACTTCACGAACATGGTCTTGCGCACGAAGAAGTAGCGGAACTCGATGCCGAGGTCGACGTACTCGTTCATGCTCTGCTCGAAGGGCAGCTCGATGCCCAGGCCGACCGAGACACCGCCGGACTCCGCCGCCCCCTTGTTGGCGGCCTCCATGCAGCCGGGGCCGCCACCGGTGATCACGGCGTAGCCCGCCTCGGAGAGCCTCTTGCCCAGCTCGATCCCCATCTCGTACTCGGGGCTGCCCGCGGGGGTACGCGCGGATCCGAACACGGTCACCGCCTGGGGCAGCTCGGCGAGCTGGCCGAAGCCCTCCACGAACTCGGCCTGGATGCGCATCACCCGCCAGGGGTCCATGTGCAGCCAGTCGGCCGGCCCTCTCCTGTCGAGAAGCCGCTGATCGTAGGTGGAGTCGGAGACGAGGTCACCGCGGACCACCGCGGCTCCCTGGCGGCGTTCAGGACGTGTTTTCCTCATGCGGGACACCGTAGTGCCGCCCCGGAAAAATCTTGAAAAATCTCCATGAAAACATGGAACCGAATTTTGACGAGGGCGCGTCTAACTGCCGAGGGTGCTGCTCGGGACTGAAAGTGGCTTTCCCCGCCAAATGGCCGGCGAGGAAAGCCACTTTCATTTGCGCCGCACGTCGCTCCGGCCCCTCACGGGATAACCGCCCACGTCAGAGTGGAGTGGATCACACCCGCCGGATGCCCTACCCCACCGTGAACGGCACGCCCGGCCGGGTGGGCCCGGCCTTTCACGACAGCCAGCCGAGCATTCCGCGCTCGCAGTCGGCGATCTTCTTCAGTGAGACGAACTCCCCCTGCTGGTGCGCCATATTCGGGTCTCCTGGGCCGTAGTTGACGGCGGGCACCCCGAGACCGGCGAAGAGCGAGACGTCGGTCCAGCCGAGCTTGGCCCTCGGCGTTCCGCCCACGGCGTCGACGAAGGCCGCCGCCACCGGATGGGTCAGGCCGGGCCGCGCGGCGGCCGCGCCGTCGGTGAAGCGGACCTCGTACCCCTCGAACACCTCGCTCACGTGGGCCCGCGCCTCCTCCAGCGACAGGTCGGGGGCGAAACGGTAGTTCACCGTCACCACGCACTCGTCCGGGATCACGTTGCCCGCGACGCCACCGCCGATGCCCACCGCGTTCAGGCCCTCGTGGTACTCCAGCCCGTCGACGACGGGCAGCCTCGCCTCGTAGGCGTTCAGGATCGCGAGCACCGGCTGGGCGGCGTGGATCGCGTTGACCCCGAACCAGGACCTGGCGCTGTGCGCCCGCTTGCCCCGGGTGACGACCTGGGCCCTGAGCGTGCCCTGGCAGCCGCCCTCGATCGCGCCGTCGGTGGGTTCCATGAGCACCGCGAAGTCCCCCGCGAGCCAGTCGGGGTGCCTGCGGCTGAGCCTGAGCAGGCCGTTGCGCTCAGCCTCGATCTCCTCGCAGTCGTAGAAGACGTAGGTCACGTCCCTGCTGGGTTCCGGGAGGGCCGCGGCCAGCTTCAGGGCGACCGCGACGCCGGACTTCATGTCCGAGGTGCCGCAGCCGTAGAGCAGGTCGCCCTCGACCCGGCTGGGCAGGTTGCCGGCGACGGGGACGGTGTCCAGGTGCCCGGCGATCACCACCCGCTCACCGCGGCCCAGCCGGGTACGGGCCACGACCGACTCGCCGTCGCGCTCGACCGTCAGGTGCGGGAGAAGCCGGAGGGCCTCCTCCACGGCGTCGGCCAGTGCCTTCTCGTCACCGCTGACCGACTCGACGTCCACGATCCGGGCGGTGAGCTCCCCGACATCCTGGGTGAGATCCAGACGCGTACTCATGCCCGCGACCCTAGTGCCCGCGCGGGAACCGGACGAGCCCGCCCCCGCCACCCCGTCCGTGTCCGTACGGCATCCGGTCGAGTCCGGCGTGGGGCCGGGCGCCCCCTGCCGAGCAGGCCGGCTATCCGTGTCCGTGCAGCATCCGGTCGAGTTCGACCTCGCCGGGCCTGCGTCCCTCCTCCAGGCGCTCGAGCACCAGCACGCAGCGCAGGCCGAAGGTGCCACCGGGAAACTCGCGCCGCCGGGTCCCCCCTGCCACCACACACCAGTCCGGGACGCGGCCACGGCCGAGTTCCTCCCCCGTCCGCACGTCGATCACAGGGGTCGAGCCCGACAGGATCGTCCCGGCGCCGACCACGGCGCCCCGGCCCACCCGGGCCCCCTCGGTGATCACCGCACGGCGGCCGATCAGCGCGCCGTCCTCGACGACCGCGGGTGCGGCCCTGGGCGGCTCTCCCCCGGCGCCGGAGCCCTCCTCGCCGTCCTGGCCGCCCGCCGCTCCGACGCCGGCCCCGCCGGCCAGGTGGACGTTCTTGCCGATCTGGGCGCACGAACCGACCGAGACCCAGGTGTCCACGGTGCTGCCCTCGTCCAGGTGGGCGCCGATGTCGACGAACGAGGGCATCAGCACCACGCCTCGCGCCAGGTAGGCGCCCCAGCGGGCGATCGCCCCCGGCACGACGCGTACCCCGTCGACGGAGGTCTTCAGCGGAAGGCGATCATGGTGATGGAAGTCACCCACCTGGGACCTGGCCATGCCGAGCACTCGGAAGGCGAGCTTGACGGCCCGCCGGGCGCGCTCGTCCACGACCACCTCGCCGCTGGGGGAGACCTCCGCCACCCGGGCCTTTCCGCCGTCGAGCATGTCCACCGCGCTCACCACGACGGCGCGGGCCTCGGTGTCCGCGGGGCTCAGCTCGGCCCGGCGCCGCCACAGCTCGTCGACGGCCGCGGGCAACGGGCTGGCATCGCTCTGGATCATGGCCCGGAGCCTAGTGTTCACAGCGTTATCACAGGCTGAGCAATCGCGGGGACCGGTAGGTTCTTGACCGTGCGAGGGCGCTTCTCAAAAGGGGTTATCGCGATCATCGCGATCGTGGTCGTGCTCGTGGTGGCCATCACCGCGGGTCTGTTCACCCTGCTCAAACGGGCGAAACCGTTCGTCGACCTCGGCGAGGGGTGCAGGATCACGACTCCGGAGGGCTCGCTGGACCTGGACATCGCGCAGGCCCAGGTGGCGGCGTCCATCGCGGCCGTGGCGGCCCGCAGGAAGCTGCCCGAGCGGGCCGCCGTGATCGCCTACGCCACCGCCATCCAGGAGTCGAAGCTGGAGAACCTGAGGGGCGGCGACCGCGACTCGGTCGGCGTGTTCCAGCAGCGCCCCTCCCAGGGGTGGGGAAAACCCAGCCAGCTCATCGATCCCGTCTACGCCTCGGAGAAGTTCTTCGCCGCGCTGGTGAAGGTGAAGGGATACCGGAAGCTGCCGCTCCACGAGGCGGCCCAGGCGGTGCAGCGCTCGGCCGACGGGTCGGCGTACGCCCAGCACGAGGAGGACGGGAGGATCCTCGCCGCGGCGTTCACCGGACGCGTTCCCAGGGCCGTGCACTGCTGGTTCCCCGTTCCCTCGGGTCCCTCGGGCAAGAGCCCGAGCCCCGACACGGGTGCGGCGAAGCGCGAGCTCACCAGGGCGCTCGGGGCCGCGTTCGAGGCTCCGTCGCGCAGGCGCGGCTGGCTGGTGGCCGGCTGGTCGATCGCCCACGCCAAGGAGTTCGGGCTGACCAGGATCCGCTACGACGGCCAGTCATGGGTCTCCGCGAACGGCCACGACGGCTGGCAGACCGACCCCAAGGTGCCCGCGGGGAAGGTCGAGATATCCCAGTCAACGACCCCCTCCTGAGGGAGGGGGCTTGAGGCGCGGTAACGCGCTTGCCGAACCCCGCGTTGACCGGCCCTGGCCGTCGGCGTTGTGATGGCCACGTTGAAGACCCACCGGCGGGTGCTTCCTCGGCCCGCCGCTCTGGAGGTCGAGCCCGCCCCGGGGCTCAGCCCCTCTTCTCGATCCTGATCGTGCCGGGGGCCAGGGGCTGGGCGTGCGAGGCTCTCCAGCGCCTGCCCTGCAGGCGTTCGAAGCTGAGCAGGCGGCCGTCGGCCGCCCGGTAGTCGGCGAAGTCGAGCAGGCCCCGCTCGGGCATCGAGGTGACGCCCTCACCGCGGAAGGCCGCGGTGCCGCGGTCGATGGGCAGGAAGTCGACCCCCTCGACGCTCAGGGTGGTCTTGGCGGGGATCATGCCCTCGGTGGGCACCTGCGTCCACAGCAGCACCTCCAGGTGCGGCGGCTCGCCGGTCGCCAGGCCGTCGTGCATCTGGATCGAGAGCCACTGGTAGCGGCGGGTGCCGTCGTCGAGAAGGTACTCGGTCCACTGGGTGCCCTGCCACGACAGGTACAGGGCGCCGAGAACACGGCTGCGCACCCCCTGGCATTCGATCGTGTCGCCGACCTTGATCGTACGGGGGTCGGGATAGTCGATGCCGACATGGCCCATGGCCGGTTGGGGCGGCTGCGCGGCCCCAACCGAGGAGGAGAGGGGGGTCTCGCCGGGAGGCTCGGGATCGTCGGCCCCCCTGTCCTGACGCGTCGTCGCGAAGAACGCGCCGAGCAACAGGACAAGGGTGACCACACTCAGACCGAGTATCACGGCGACCTCGGGGGTCATGCCGCGCGATCCTACTGGAGGCGGCGCACAGCCGCACTGATGCGTTCGTCACCGGCCGTCACGGCGACCCTGATGTGCCTCTCGCCCGCGGTCCCGTAGAAGTCGCCCGGAGCGACCAGGATCCCGTCGTCGGCCAGCGCGCGAACCTGCTCCCAGCAGCCCGTCCCGTTGGACGCCCACAGGTACAGACCCGCCGTGGAGTGCTCGATCTTCCAACCGGCCGCCTCCAGGGCGGGCCGGAGCGCCGCGCGGCGGGCGGCGTAGCGGGCCCGTTGCTCCTCGGCGTGCTCGTCGTCGTCCAGGGCGACGGCCATCGCCGCCTGGACCGGCGCGGGCATCATCATGCCGGCGTGCTTGCGTATCTCCAGCAGCCGCTTGATCAGCGCGGGGTCGCCGGCGACGAACCCGGCGCGGTAGCCGGCCAGGTTGGAGCGCTTGGACAGCGAGTGCACCGCCAGCAGTCCCTCGTGCGAGCCGCCGCAGACGTCCGGGTGCAGGATCGAGACCGGCTGCTCCTCCCAGCCCAGCTCGATGTAGCACTCGTCGGAGGCCACGACCGCGCCGTGCTCGCGCGCCCAGGAGACGACCTTGCGCAGGTGCTCGGCGGGCAGGACCTTACCCGTCGGATTGGACGGGGAGTTGACCCAGACCAGCGGCACCCGCTCGGGCCCGAGCGCGAGCAGCCCGTCGGCGGCGTACGGCTCGGCGCCCGCGAGGCGGGCTCCCACGTCGTAGGTGGGGTAGGCCAGCTCGGGGAAGATCACTCGTTGTCCCGGCCCGATACCGAGCAGTGTCGGCAGCCAGGCCACCAGCTCCTTGGAACCGATCAGCGGCAGCACGTTCGCCTGGTCGAGGACCACTCCGTGCCTGCGCCGCAGCCATCCGGCCGCGGCCGAGCGGAGGCGCTCGGAACCGTAGGTCTGCGGGTATCCGGGGCTGTCCGAGGCGTCCGCGAGCGCCTGGCGCACGATGGCGGGCACCGGATCGACCGGGGTGCCCACCGAAAGGTCGACGATCCCGTCGGGGTGCGACGCCGCCAGTTCCTTCAGCGGCGTGAGCCGGTCCCACGGAAAGTCCGGCAGGCCGATCATCGGAGCCTCGCGGACACGTTCGGGTCCTCTGACCGGTTGGAAGTGGCGCTCACTTGATTCAGCCGTCGTCTCTCGCTCTGTCGGATCTGCCGGTCTCACGCACCGGAGGAGCGATCTCGCACCCCTCCGGCACCGGACCCCGTCCTTTGGATCTTGCACCCACCGCGGCCGGTCAGACGGCACCTCGCCGTGTCGTCGTCGGTCGCCGCGGCACGCCGCGGCGACCTCCTTCGCTCCGCGAGGCGGCGGCCGGCCGATCCTCGCCACGGCAGGATCCGCCGGACAGGACCTAGTGGCTCTCGGCCTGCGGGGGCAGAGCCTCGACGACCGGGTGGTCCTTCTCGATCTTGCCGACCTTGGAGGCGCCGCCGGGCGACCCCAGGTCCTCGAAGAAGTCCACGTTCGCCTTGTAGAATTCCTTCCACTGCTCGGGAAGGTCGTCCTCGTAGAAGATGGCCTCCACCGGACAGACGGGTTCGCACGCGCCGCAGTCGACGCATTCGTCGGGGTGGATGTAGAGCATCCGTCCCCCCTCGTAGATGCAATCGACAGGGCACTCCTCGATGCACGCCTTGTCCAGGACGTCCACGCAAGGCTGCGCGATGACGTAGGTCACCTCGGGCTCCTTCTTCTTTACGCACCTAGGCACGACTTCGACCGCGGGTTGCTTAGCCCTAGTATTGCCGGGCCCGCCACGTGTCTGAAACGGGAGGGGGCAAAAGTCGATGGCCCTTGGTTTCGGTGCTCACCTGAATATCACCATAACCCCCTCTGACGTGGGCAAAAGAGTCACCACGCGGAGACGGGTCCCCGAGGGATTCCGGGACGCGGTGGGCGAGTTGGAGTTCTGGCGGGACGGCGTGCTCGGCGTGCGCAAACGGGACGGCACTCTGGTCGAGATCGGCGAGGAGACACTCGCCGCGGCGAAGGTCGTCCAGGGGCCGCGGCCGCCGCGCGGGTAAGCCGCTCGCCAAGACACGTATAAACCGTCCGGTGGGAAGGGCCGCGCCTGCTCGACCGGAGGAACGACAGCGGAGAGCATTCTCTCCGTGACCGTACGTACCAGCGCCGCAGCCGCCGTGATCCTCACGGCCACGATCGCCGGATGTGGCGCCCCGGCTCCTCAGAACATCCAACTTCCGCCGGTCAACACCCAGGCCGCCTCCATGAAGGAGGGCTTCTCCACGATGGAACGCCTCATCGAGGCGGCCAAGAAGGAGGGGACCCTCACGGTGATCGCGCTACCGCGCGACTGGGTGAACTACGGCGAGATCATCGACACCTTCGCCGAGGAGTACGGGATCAAGGTCGACCAGCTGGAGCCCGACGCGAACAGCGCCAGGGAGATCGCGGCCATTCCCGCGCTCAAACCCGACGTGTTCGACCTGAGCGTGGACGTCGCCGTGTCCAAGTCCGACCTCTTCGCCCCGTACCGGGTCCAGGGCTGGCAGGACATCCCCGACCATCTCAAGGATCACCGGGGCACCTGGTACGCCGGGTACGGCGGCTACATGTCCATCGGCTACGACCCGAGCAAGGTCGCGGCCCCCGCCTCCTTCTCCGACCTGCTGAAGCCCGGTCACAGCGTCTCGCTGCCCGGCGACCCCCGGGAGGTCTCGGCGGCCTTCAACGGGGTGATGGCCGTCTCGCTCAGGGGCGGCGAGGCGAGGGCGGAGCGGGGCGTCGAGTTCTTCCACCGCCTCAAGGGCGCGGGCAACCTCGCGGCGACCCCCAAGGCGGCCTCGGTCATCGTCGACTGGGACTACCACAACGCCGAGCGGGCGGCCGGCGGCAAGGACTGGAAGGTCGCGATTCCCGGCGACGCCGTGCTCGGCTCGTACTACGTCCAGGCCATCAACAAGCAGGCCCCACACCCCGCCGCCGCCCGGCTCTGGCAGGAGTTCCTTTTCTCGGACAGGGGCCAGAACCTCTTCCTGAAGGGCTACGCCCGCCCGGTCAGGATGGAGGCCCTCCAGATGCGCGGCACCCTGGACGACGAACTCGCGGCCAAGCTCCCCGCCACCAGCGGCAAACCCGTGATCCTCACCGTCTCGGAGATCGACAGGGCCAGAGCCTACCTTCAGCGCGAGTGGGCCAGAAAGGTGAGATGAGGGTGGGGCTGATGAGACTGATATGTCGTGACTTCCCAGAGGCTCTAAAGTGTCTGGAGAGTACCGATAAGAGACCCTGGCGTCTCAGAATGTGAGCTGATCGTCTTGCGATACGACGCGCCTAGCTTGACGAGGTGGAATGCTCGCGCCTATGACAGCAGCTTTGGGTACGTTTCAGCACATGGCGCCCCCCTGGTCGAGCTACTCGACCCACAGCCGGGCGAGCGCATCGTGGATCTCGGCTGCGGCACGGGGACGCTGACCGCCGAGATCACCTCCAGGGGCGCGCACGTCCTGGGGATCGACGGATCGCAGGCGATGATCGAAAAAGCCCTGGCGCAGTACCCGGGGCTGGACTTCATAGTCGGCGACGGCCGCGACTTCACGGTGGCCCAGCCCTACGACGCGGTCTTCTCCAACGCGGCCCTGCACTGGATGGGCCAGGAGCCGGACGCGGTGATCACCAGTGTCCGCGAGGCCCTCGCACCCGGCGGACGCTTCGTGGCCGAGATGGGCGGCGCGGGCAACTGCGCCGCGCTGACGGCGGCGCTGTCCACCGCCTGGCGGGAGTACGGGCTCCGCGAGCCCGGCCTGCCGTGGTACTTCCCCACCCCCGCCGAATACGCCACAAGGCTGGAGAAGGGCGGCTTCACGGTCCGCTTGCTGGAATACTTCGATCGGCCGACCCCGCTCGACGAGTGCCCCAACGGGGCGGCCGACTGGGTGCGGATGTTCGCCGGTTCGCTGCTCCAGGAAGTGCCGGTGGAGATGGTCGACTCGCTGCTGCACCGGGTGAACGAGCTGGCCGCCCCCGCCCTCCGGCGGGAGACCGGCTGGATGGCCGACTACGTGCGACTGCGGTTCGCGGCTGTACGCCGCTGAACCGACCCGATGCGCCGTAGCGATTTGCCAGACTATGGTCTGTTCCATGAGTCTCGTTCCCCGGCCACATGGAGTGTCTCGGGCGGCTTAAGGGGCTGGTGAAGGGAACGGATGAACTTCTGTCTGAGTGACCTCGTGCCGCCGCTACGCTGGAGCGACGCGGCCGCGGTCCCACTTCTGCGCGACCAGCCGGATCTGCCGGACGCCTGGTGGCGGAGCCTGCCGATGGCCCGGGTGCTCGCCGTGCTGCCTCCTGAGCGGCTGGCGGAGATCCTCACCGCGCTCGCCCTGAACCACTGGCCTGCCGCTACCGTGGGCGACGTGCTGCCCGCACTGCACGTCCTGGACCCGGACGAGGCCGACGAGCCCTGTACGGCCATAGCCCTCGACCGCGCGGGATCCTGGCCGGGCCTCCTCGCGCTGACCGGCCACGACCTGCGCGACCAGCCGTTCATCCAGCCGGTCCCGCTGCTGCACGCCCTCTTCACCGCGGTCTTCGCACGCCTGGCGACCCCGCTCCCGGCGACTTCGGCTCCGGTGGCTCCGGTGGCTCCGGCCGCTTCCGTCCAGGCGGCTCCGGTTCCGGTGGCTCCGGTCCAGGCGCCCGGCGCGCGGAGCGAGCCGGCCCCGGGCGAGTCCGATGCCATACCGAATGAGTCTGGAGCCGACCCCGCGCCGGAGACCGGGCCGGGCGTCGTGGCGGAGTCCCCCGCGGAACCCGCCGCCGAACCCGCTTCAGGGCCCGCTTCGGGGCCCACTGCCGAACCCGCTGCCGAAAGCGCGGCCGAGAGCGCGGAGAACTCCGTGCCGGAAGCCCTGCCGGTGCCCGAGGCACGTCGTGCGGCGGAGGCGGAGGCTGAGCCCGCCGCCGTCCCCGGGTCGCTCTTCCAGCCGGTTCCGGCGAGGAACGATCCGCCCGTGACCGATCCGGAGGCTCAGGCCGCCGCGCCCGGCGCCGTGTCCGAAGAGGTCCGGGAGTCCTCCGCCGAGAGCGTGCCCGAGGCCGAGACGGCCGCCGCCCCGGTCGGGGCGATCGCCGAGACCGGCGACGACCCCGTACCCGCCGCCGCCCCGGATGCGGCGAGCGCTCCCGAGCCGGAGGAGGCCGCGCGGAGCCCGCGGGCCGGGCAGCCCGCAGAGAGCCTGCACGCGCTGGTGGACGGTGTCTTCGCCAACGCGGAGGACAAGCGCTGGGCGGTGGCGCAGAACAGGCTGTTCAGCGACACCCCGGCGAGCGCCGAGGCGCTGGCCAAGCTCTTCGCGGTACGGCCGGAGGTCATCTTCGGCATCGAGCTCGACCTGCGCCGGGAACTCGGGGAGTGGATCGCCTCCGACGAGGCCGCCCCGTACCGGGAGCACCTGGAGGAGATGAGAAGGGTGCTCGGCAGGGCGGCGCCCAAGGAACGGCTGATCAACGCCGCCGACTGGCACACCCTGGAGCTGCACTCTCTCGACATCCCGGCCTGGCAGTTCGTGCTGGCCACACTCCCCGGTTACCACCTGGTCGACGAGTGGCTGGTGGAGGGCGACATCACCGAACTCCGCCATCGCACCCGCGACATGCTCAGCGACGCCCAGCCGCCGCTGACCATCAACAAGGCCCTCGACATGGTCTCCTCGCTGGGCATCCACCCCGAGGTGTCCAAGGAGTGGCTGGAGAACGTTCCGCAGCTCCGCATCCTCGGCGCGGGCGAACGGCCTCCCCAGCGCCCGAGCGGCGCCCCGGCCCTGATCGCGGAGAAGCCGCCCGGCGCGCCACGGGAGAACGGGGAGCCGGCGAAGGCCCCCTTCCGCCCGCTGAAGGACGTCTCGCTGACCAGACGCTGCTTCCGCCAGCCCGACGGTCGCTGGTGGCTCCGGATCGACGTCACCTCCGACCACCTGCGAGGCGCCGAGTGCCCGTTGCCCAGCGGGTTCGCCGCCTACCTCGGGATGTCACCCGGTGAGGGCCGCACGGTCAGCAGCGCGGTCGGCGATCTGGTCCTCAGCTGGCATGACAGGCCCGTACTCGAGTCGCTCAGAACGCTCCTGGAGGACGTGGGGGCCAAGGAGGGCAGCCACCTGTTCCTCACCCTCTCCGACGAGGGCGTCCTGCGGGCCAGGCACCTGCCCTCCGCCGAGGGCGAGGGGGAGGCGACGGCCCAGGCGCTGAGACTCGTCGGCTACACCGCCTCGGGCGGCACCCCGGAACAGGCCGGGCGGGTCATCGCCACCCGGGTCGGCATGACGGGCCCCGTGGGCATACCCGACCTTCTCATCCGGCTGCGAGAACGCGGGGACCGCGATCTCCTGTCACTGTTGGCCTAGCTCATGCCCCGCCTCGCCATCTCCCCGGACTTCCCCGTCGAACTCGGCGCCCTGGCCCAGCCGGTGCGCCGGGACGTCGTGGTCTCGGCGCGCAGGTTCCTGCAGAACGTGGCGGGTGCTCCGCACCCCGAGCGGGTCAGGGGGGCCAGGGATCCCCGGGTCGCCACCCTGAGGCTGGCCGACCGGTACCGGGGCGTCGTGGTCAAGCAGCGGGACGTCTACTGGCTGCTGACCGTGCTGCCGGACGCGGAGGCGTGGGCGTACGCCCAGCGCTACCGGTTCGGCGTCAACACCGCGCTGGGCGTGGTCGAGATGTGGGACGCCGAGGCGCTGGACCAGGTGCGGCCCGCGGTGCGCAGGGCGGCCGAGGCGTCCGCGACGCGGCTGTTCTCCGAGATCTGTGACAGCGACCTGGCCGAACTGGGGGTGGACGGCCGGTTCCTGCCGCTGATCAGGCAGATCACCGACCAGCTCACCCTGGAGGCGCTCGAACCGCTGCTGCCCCCCACGCAGTACGAGCCGCTGGCGGCGCTCGCCAGGGGCGAGTCGATGGCCGGGGCCTGGCGGGAGCTGGAGAACTGCCGCGCCGTCGCCGCGGGACCCGAGCCGATCAACCCCGAGGACTTCGGCGCCGCGCTCCTGCGCAGCCCGGACCGGGCCGTCTTCACGGACCATCCGCGCGAGCTGAACCGCGTGCTCGACGCGCCCGGCTGGTGCGTGTTCCTGCGGCCGCCGCAGCACCGGCTGGCGTACTGGGAGTCCTACCAGCAGCCGACGCTGGTCACCGGTGGCGCGGGCACCGGCAAGACGCTGGTCGCCCTGCACCGGGCGGCCCACCTGGCCAGGCGCGCGAGCGGCCAGATCCTGCTCGTCACCTTCTCCCAGGGGCTGAGCGCCGAACTCGCGGCCAGGCTCGACCTGCTGATCGAGGACGAGACGATCCGCAAGCGGATCGAGGTCGGCAACGTGGACCGGCTGGCCCACCGCATCGTCGCGGAGGCCGAGGGCCGTCCGCCCTCGCTGGTCGGCGCCGCCGAGCTGACGGCGCTCTGGGAGGAGACCGCGACCGGCCACAGCCCGGCGTTCCTGCTGCGCGAGTGGGAGCAGGTGGTGCTGGCGCAGAACCTGCGAACCCTGGAGGAGTACCTGGCCACCCCCCGCTCGGGCCGCGGCGTCGAGCTGTCGGCCGAGGAGCGCGGCGCCGTCTGGGACGCGATCGGGCACGTCACCGGACGGCTGCGGGAACGCGGCAAGCGGACCCTGCTGCAGCTGGCCTCCGAGGCGTCGGTGCTGCTCGGCCAGACCACGGGAGACCTGCTGGAGGAGACGGAGCCCATGCGGGAGCCGTACCGGCACATCGTGGTGGACGAGGCGCAGGACCTGCACCCCGCGCAGTGGCGGCTGCTGCGGGCGGCGGTGCCGCACGCCCGCGACGACCTGTTCATCGTGGGCGACCCGCACCAGCGCATCTTCGACACCAGGGTGACGCTCAGCGCCGTCGGGATCGACGCGATCCAGCAGCGCCTGCAGGTGTCGTACCGGCTCCCGCAGGAGATCCTGTCCTGGGGGGTCCGGCTGCGCGGAGGCGGTCCCGCCGACGGGCTCGTCAACGGTGTGCAGGAGCTTTACGGCTTCCGGAGCACCCGGCACGGGGCCAGGCCGATGGTCCGAGCCTACGATTCACCGCAGGATGAGCTGACGGGGCTGGTGGCACAGGTGGGACAGTGGGTGGATGAGGGCGTGACGCCCGAGGAGATAGCGGTGGCCGCCAGGACCGCCGGCCTCGTGCGTGACGCGCGGACCGCTCTGCGCGAGCTGGGGGTGCGAGTGACGACGCTGCACGGCATGAAGGGACTCGAGTTCCGGCGGGTCGCGGTGATCGGCGTGGGCGAGGGAATCGTGCCCGACCCCGACTCGCTGACCCCCGTCGGCGAGGATCCGGCAGCCAGGGCCCACGATCTCCAGCGGGAGCGCGGCCTGCTCTATGTCGCCTGCACCCGGGCACGAGAACTCCTTTACGTATCCCATTCCGGACGGGCAAGTCCCTTCCTTCCCAACTGACCACATAGTCTGAATTGCGGATGTAATCCCCTTTGCCGGTTGGACCTCAATGAACCTCAGCCTGAGCGACATCGCGCCACCGTTGCGCTGGACCTCTCCCGGCCAGGTAGCGCCGATCGCAACCGATCCGCGCCTCCCAGAGGCGTGGTGGCAGGCGCTTCCGCTCGACAGGGCCTGCTCCACCATCGGGACGTCCGAGGTAGCCGGACGCCTGACCGACCTCGCCCTGGCATGCTGGGGTCACCTGATGCTCGGCGACGTCCTCCCCCTGCTCAGATTCGCCGACCCCGCCTCAAGCGTGCGCACGCCCGAGGGGCTCGGCCGCGAGACGGTGCACAAGCTGTTCACCGGGGTGCTGGAGCGGCTGCTCGAACCGGTCACCGAGGAGAGCGTCGCCCAGACCCGCCCCGCAAGGCCCGACCGGCCGCTGCCAGAACTGATCGACGAGGTCTTCGCCACGCTGGACGAGCGGCAGCGGGCCATCGCCAGGGACCGGCTCTACGCCTCCCAGCGGGCCACGCTCGACGACCTGGCCCAGCGCTTCTCCGTCACCAGGGAGCGCATCCGGCAGATCGAGCGTGACCTGCGCGACCATGTCGAGGCCTGGCTCGCCAAGGACGACGCGGCCCCGCTGATCGGCCACGTGTCCTGGTTGCGGGGCCGGCTGGGCTCCGCCGTGCCCGCCGACGACCTGGCCGCGGCGGTGCCCTGGCACCGCACCGACCTGGCCACGCTGGGCATCCCCTCCTGGCGGTTCGTGCGGACGCTGCTGAGCGGCTACGAGCAGGTGGACGGCTGGCTGGTCGCGGGCGGCGCGGACGAGCTCAGGGAGAAGACCAGGCAGCTGTTCACGGACGGGCCGCGCCCGCTGGACGAGGCCGTCACGCTGGTCAGCCAGCTCGGCATCCGCGAGGACGTGGCCGAGCGCTGGCTCATCGCGGTGCCCCAGCTGCGGGTGCTGGAGAACCACGTGGTGCCCTGGCCGCGCAGCGTCAACGACAAGGCCGAGGCGGTGCTCGCGGTGGCCGGCAACCCGCTGACGCCCGAGGAGATCCAGGAACGCATCGGCGAGGACTACAGCCTCGTCGGCATCCGCAACCAGCTCACCGCCGACGACCGGTTCCTGCGGGTCGACCGGAACAAGTACGGGCTGTCGCGCTGGGGTGGCGAGCAGTACCTGGGCATCCGGGAAATGATCGTCAGGGAGATCGAACGCTCCAACGGCGAGGCGTCCGTCAACACGATCGTCACCAACCTCACCGGGCGCTACGACGTGAGCGAGAGTTCGGTCCGCGCGTACGCCGGCGGCCCCGGCTTCGAGCGCACGCAGCGCGGGTGGATCCGGGTGGCCGGAGCCGAGCAGTCCGACTACCAGCCGCGCCGCGACGTCTCGGAGACCCGGCGCTGCTTCCGCAGCCGCGACGGGCGCTGGTGGCACCGGGTGGACGTCAACGCCGAGCATCTGCGCGGCTCGGGCTCCCCGCTGCCGACCGGCTTCGCCGCGCATCTCGGCATGGCCCCCGGCGGCCAGCTGACCGCCTCCACCCCCTCCGGCGACGTGGTGATCAGCTGGCACAACCAGCCGACCATGGGCTCCATCCGCCCCGTCCTGATCGCGACCAACGCCTCCGAGGGTGACCACGTCTTCCTGACCGTCTCCGACGGCGGCGAGCTGCTGACCCGCTACCTGCCCGCCGCCTCACCGGCACTGCCCGCCCTGAACCGGGCGCTGCACCTGATCGGCTACACGGCGCCGGTGGCCTCGGAGGCCGAGGGCATCCGCCTGATCGGCGCCCGCATCGGCCTCTCGGACGGCTGCACCCGCGAGGAGGTGATCGCCCGCCTGCGCGACCGAGGAGACCGCGAGATCCTCGCCTTCCTGGAAAATGGTGGGTGATTGCGTAGGCTCGGCGTATGTTGCGCCTGTATGACACACGGAATCGGCGGGTTGAGCGGATCGTCCCCGAGGGGAGCCGTTCCCTGCGGATGTACACCTGCGGGCCGACCGTCTACAGGTCGGCCCACGTGGGCAACCTCCGCTCGTACCTGCTGTCCGACCTGATCAGGCGGGTCAGCGAGCGGCAGCGGGTCCGGGTGGTGGTCTGCCGCAACATCACCGACGTCGGTCACCTGGTCGACGACGCCGAGATCGATCCTGTCGGCGAGGACAAGGTGCTCGCCCAGGCGAGGGCCGAGGGGCGCAGCGCCCTGGAGATCTCGCGGTTCTACGAGGACGCCTTCCTCGCCGACACGGCCGCGCTGAACATCCGGCCGCCCGAGCACTCGCCCCGGGCGAGCGAGACGATCGACCTGATGATCGAGATGATCGCCAGGCTGATCGAGAAGGGGCACGCGTACGCGACCCCCGACGGGTCGGTCTTCTTCGACGCGACCTCCTTCCCGACGTACGGCGAGATCTCCGGCAACCGGCTCGACCAGCTGAGGCCGGGCCACCGGGTCGAGGGCGTCGATCCGCGCAAGCGCTTCCACGCCGACTGGGCGCTGTGGAAGCCCTCGGACCGGGAGCTGACCTGGGAGACACCATGGGGCCGGGGCTTCCCCGGCTGGCACATCGAGTGCTCGGCCATGTCGCTGCGCTTCCTCGGTGAGCGCATCGACGTGCACACCGGCGGGATCGACCTGCGTTTCCCGCACCACGAGGACGAGCGCGCCCAGTCCGACGCCACCGCCGGACACGAGGTGGTGCGGCACTGGGTCCACGGCGAGCACCTGCTCTTCGACGGGCGCAAGATGTCGAAGTCCACCGGCAACGTGGTCCTGCTCAAGGACGTGGCGGACGCGGGCCTCGACCCGCTGGCCGTGCGGCTGGCACTGCTCGAACACCGCCACCGACAGCAGATGAACCTCACCTGGGACACCCTGCGGGCCGCCGACAGGACCCTGCGGCGCTGGCGGAGCCAGGTGGCCCGGTGGTCGGAGTCGCCGAGCGGGCCGATGCCCGCCGATCAGGTCTCCCGGATCGAGGCGGCCTTCGACGACGATCTCGACACCCCGCTGGCGCTCCGGCTGCTGCGCGAGCTGGAGCGCGACGGCTCGGTCGCCCCCGGCTCCCGCTTCGAGGCGTTCCTGCACCTCGACCAGATCCTCGCCCTGGACCTCTCCCTCGACATCGGCAGGTCTAGGAGCCTGCCCGGGGGTGCCGCGGAGCTTCTCGAACAGCGCGCCCGAGCCCGCGACGCCCAGGACTGGGCCGTCTCCGACCGCCTCCGCGACGAGCTGGCCGCCCTCGGCGTACAGGTCGCCGACACCCCTGAGGGCCAGATCTGGTCCTGACATCCCCTGACCGGCCCTTGGCGCGGTCCATGTCGGAGACCCTGCCTCTGACATGGCCACGGAGCGGCCCGCATCGGGAACAGCCACTGACACGACCCGCCACAGACCTGTCTCATGGGTGTTGAATTGCCAGGTGACAAACATCGCGCCCACCGGGACTCAGTACACCATCGCGGCCGGCGGTTTCCAGGCGGTCATCACCGAGGTCGGGGCCGGCCTGCGGAGCCTCACCCTGGACGGCCGGCCGCTCATCGTCGACTTCCCCGAGGACCTGTCCCCGATCGGCGGCGCGGGGCTGCCGCTGCTCCCCTGGCCGAACAGGATCGAGGACGGCCGCTACACGTTCGACGGTGCAGAAAGGCAACTCGCGCTGAGCGAGCCGCAGACCGGCAACGCGATCCACGGCTTCTCCCGGTCCTTCCCCTGGCGCGTCCTCTCCCATGACGACGCCTCGATCCTGCTGGGGCTGCGGCTCTTCCCCCAGCTCGGCTATCCGCACATCCTGGATCTCCACCTCCGGTACGCGCTGGGCGCGTCCGGCCTGGAGGTCGAGGTGGCCGCGGAGAACGTCGGCACCACCGACGCGCCGTACGGCTTCGGGGCCCATCCCTACCTGACCCTGGGCACCCTCGACGACGCGATCCTGGAGCTCCCCGCCGCCCAGTGGCTCGCGGTGGACGACCGGAAGATCCCCACCGACCGCCGGGACGTCAAGGAGACCGAGTACGACTTCAGGACCGCCCGCCCGATCGGCCGGACGGTGCTCGACACCGCGTTCACCGACCTGGAGCGCGGCGCCGACGGGCTGGTACGGGTGCGGCTGAGCGCCGCGGACGGGACCCGCGGGGTCCAGCTGTGGGCAGGCGAGGGGATCGAGTGGCTCCAGCTCTACACCGGTGACACCCTCCCCGAGGAGCACCGCCGCCGGGGACTGGCCGTGGAGCCGATGAGCTGCCCGCCGAACGCCTTCCGCAGCGGTGAGGACGTCATCCGGCTCGCTCCCGGAGAGCGCGCCGTCCACCACTGGGGAATCGGCCCGATCTGACCGGCTGCCCGGTCAGGGGGCAGTTCGCGAGTTGATATGCCTTTCGTCGTTGAGGTTGGGCAAGGCGGGCTGGTCAGAGAGCTCACTGCCGGGCTACGGACGCGGCTGAGTGAACAATCCGGGCTCGGTTTCGACGAGGATGCCCTTGCTGACCAGGCGCTTGAGCTTGGCCCGGATGTTCTCGGTGTTCTTGGCCACGATGGGCAGATCCAGAACCTGGCAGAGATCACGGGCCCTCATGGGCTGGCCGACATCGGCGAAGACGGCGAGGATCTGCTGGTAGGCGGGATGGTCGGGCAGCTCGGGAGAGGGGGCGGCCGTCGCGGTGTCGGGCTTGTCGGCGAGGGATATCACGGTCTTGCGAGTGATCCGCAGATGATCGAGTGCTTCGTCGAGTTCGCGCAGCCTGGCGGTGAGGTCGTCGATCAAGATGCGGGTCTGCTCGGCCTCGCCGATCAGGGCCGCCTCGTGCGCGTCGATCTTGTCGAGCAGCCAGGTGCCCGGGTCGGGTCTGGTCACGCGCCGCGCCAGGTCGGGGCGGAGGTGCCGGTCAGGCGTCTGGTCATCATGTCGCTCATCGCCCAGTACACGCGCGATTCGGAGCTGGTGGGACGATGCTCATAGTCGCGCACCAGACGTCGGTGCAGCATGAGGGTGCCGTAGGTCTGCTCCACCACCCACCGCTTGGGCTGGGGAACGAACCCCCGGTCGGCGGGGTTACGCTCAACGATCTCCACGTCCATGCCGAGCCGGGCTCCGTGGGTGACCACCGAGCTCTTGAACCCTTGGTCGACCAGGACTTTCTGGACGGTGGGGGCCTGGGTGGCCGCTGACCGACGGATGCGCGGCCTTCTACGCCGTGATCACCGGCTCGATCAAGGCCCAGCGTTTGTCGGATAAGTCGCTCGGGTACGGCTTGCGCTCGCTCACGCCGCTATCCCAGCACAGCCAAGCCGGCCAGCCAGGCATAACGCTACAGATTCACGCGATCACACTACGATATCGCAGACATCAGCTCGCGAACCGCCCTCTCAGGAGAGCTCGACCGGGCTGACGAGGATGCCGTCCTCGTCGCTGTAGAGCCAGGCGCCGGGGGTGAAGACGACCTCGCCGAAGGTGACGGGGACGTCGAGCTCACCGGTGCCCTCCTTGGCGCTCTTGGCCGGGTTCGACCCGAGGGCCTTGATGCCCAGGTCCAGGCCGGCGAGGGCGACGGTGTCGCGGACGGCGCCGTTGACGACCACGCCTGACCAGCCGGAGGAGACGGCCGAGGCGGCGATGAGGTCGCCCATCAGCGCGGTGCGCAGCGAGCCCGCACCGTCCACCACCAGCACCCGGCCCGCACCGGGGGTGGTCAGGATCCGCTTGACGAGGGCGTTGTCCTCCAGGCAGCGGACCGTCGCGATCGGGCCCGCGAATCGGGTGCGCAGGCCGTAGGAGCGGAACTGGGTCAGGCAGCTCGCGACCGCGGCGCCGTGGGCGTCGACCAGATCGGCCGTGGAAAGTGTCATACCCGCATCTTCGCCAATGATCACAATGCCGGGACCTCCGGGGTGGTGCCACACTTGCGGAAGCGTGTCGCCTAGGAGGTTTTTGTGAGGTTCCCCCCGTACGCCTGGATGCCCCGTCCGCTCAAATGGCTGGCCCGCGCACTTTCCGTCCTCGTGGTGCTCGGTCTGCTGTTCGCCGGGGCCGGCGTGTGGACCGTACGAGCGTCCTTCCCCCAGCTCGAAGGCGAGCTCAAGGTACGTGGCCTCACCGGGAAAGTCACTGTATATCGCGATAAAACGGGTATCCCGCATATCTACGCCGACTCCCCCGACGACCTGTTCCTCGCCCAGGGCTACGTGCACGCGCAGGACCGCTTCTTCGAGATGGACTTCCGCCGCCACGTGACCGCCGGCCGGCTGTCGGAGATGTTCGGCTCGGCGACGCTGACCGAGGACAAGGTCATCCGGACCATGGGCTGGCGAAAGGTGGCGGAGAAGGAGCTCTCCCTGCTCGGCGAGCAGACCCGGCGCTACCTGGACGCCTACGCCGGCGGGGTGAACGCCTGGATGGAGCGACACGACGGCTTCGCCGCCCGGAGCCTGGAGTACGCGCTGCTGCGGCTGACCAGCCCCGACTACGAGCCCGAGCCGTGGACCCCGGTCGACTCGCTGGCCTGGCTCAAGGCCATGGCCTGGGACCTGCGCTCCAACATGACCGACGAGATCGGCCGGGCCGTCGCGGCGAGCAAGCTGCCCCGCGGGCGGGTGGAGCAGCTCTGGCCCTCCTACCCGTACGACACCCACCAGCCGATCGTCACCCAGGGCTCGGTCGGCGAGCGCGGGTTCGACCAGGACGAGGAGCCGAAGAAGAGCGTCACGGAGCCGCCGGGGACACCGGCCACCGGGGCGCTGACCCGGGCGGCGGCGGCCATCCGCGCGGTGCCGAGCCTGATGGGCGACCCGGCGGGCGGCAGCGGCATCGGCTCGAACTCGTGGGTGGTCGGCGGCAAGCACACCAAGTCGGGCAAACCCCTGCTCTCCAACGACCCCCACCTGTCCGCGAGCATGCCCTCGGTCTGGTACCAGACCGGACTGCACTGCCGCGCCAAGAGTGCCGAGTGCCCGTTCGACCTCACCGGGTTCAGCTTCTCCGGCGTGCCCGGCGTGATCATCGGCCACAACGACAGGATCTCCTGGGGCTTCACCAACCTCGGCCCGGACGTCGCCGACCTCTACCTGGAACGGCTCAAGGATGATTCGTACCTGTTCATGGGCGACTGGAAGCCGCTGACCACCAGGACCGAGACGATCAAGGTGGCCGGAGGCGCCGACGTACAGCTCAAGGTGCGCGACACCATGCACGGGCCGATCATCTCCGACGTCCTGCAGAGCACGAAGGACACGCTGCCCGGTATGGACGCGGTCTTCGAGGAGAAGGCCGACGCGGTCGCGCTCAAGTGGACGGCCCTGGAGCCGGGCAGGACCGCTGACGCGATCTTCGAGCTGAACACCGCGCAGGACTGGCAGCAGTTCCGGGCGGCGGCGAGCAAGTTCGAGGTGCCCGCGCAGAACCTGATCTACGCCGACACCGCGGGCAACATCGGGTACCAGGCCCCCGGGCGGATCCCGGTGCGGAGCCGCGGCGACGGCACCTGGCCGGTGCCGGGCTGGACCGGCGAGTACGCCTGGCAGTCGACGATCCCCTTCAGCGAGCTGCCCAGCGTCTACAACCCGCCGGAGGGCTACATCGTGACCGCCAACAACGCGGTCATCGACCCCACCCGCTATCCGTACAACCTCACCAAGGACTGGGCGTACGGATACCGCTCCCAGCGCATCCTGGACCGCCTCCGCGACGCGGTGAAGGACGGCAAGGTGGACGTGGCGACGATGAGCGCGCTGCAACAGGACAGCGACAACGGCTTCGCCGACTTCCTGGTGCCCAAGCTGATGGACGTCGAGATAGCCGGCCCCGCCGAGGGCGCCCGTGAGCTGCTGCAGAAGTGGGACCGCTCGCAGGGCGAGGGCTCGGCCCCCGCGATGTACTTCAACGCCGTCTGGCGGCACCTGCTCATCGAGACCTTCAACGACGACCTGCCCGAGGGTGCCTGGCCCGGCGGCGGCGACCGCTGGTTCGAGGTCGTCCGGGTCATGCTCGACAAGCCGAACGACGCGTTCTGGGACGACAGCGGCACCCCGCGCACCGAGACCCGGGACGACATGCTGCGACGGGCGATGGCCCGGGCCTACGACGAGCTGAACGCCCGGCTCGGCCCGGACGCCAAGGACTGGCGCTGGGGAGACCTGCACTCGCTGGAGCTCGTCCACCAGACCTTCGGAACCTCGGGGATCGGCCCGATCGAGTGGCTGTTCAACCGGGGCCCGTTCCCGGTGGCCGGCAGTGACGACGCGGTCAACGCCGCCGGCTGGGACGTCCAGTCCGACTACATGGTGGGCTGGCTGCCGTCCATGCGAATGCTGGTCGACCTGGGGAACCTGGACGAATCCCAGTGGATCAACCTGACCGGCGCCTCCGGCCACGCGTTCCACGACAACTACTGGGACCAGGCGCCGCTCTGGGCGAGCGGGAAGACCGTCCCCATGCTCGCCCGCGAGGAGTCGATCAAGAAGGCGGCCGCCAACGTCCTTACGCTCAGCCCCTGATGACCCGGGGCGGGCGCCGGGAGGCGCCCGCCCGCCGGGACGCAGGGTCGCGGGTCGTCAGGTGGTCAGCACGCGGGACTCGCCGACGGCGAGGTCCCACAGGTCGGCGCGGTCCCGTCCCGCCTCCGCCCAGGCCGCCCTGGCCTCCTCCACCGGCGCGAGGAGCGACTCTCCGGACAGTACGAACGTGCCCCAGTGCATGGTCGCCATCCGGCGCGCCCCGACGTCCTGGCAGGCCCGTACGGCCTGCGCGGGATCGACGTGCGCGGCCTTCATGAACCAGCGGGGCTCGAACGCGCCCACCGGCATCAGGGCCAGGTCGATGCCGCCCGGATAGCGTGCCCCGATCTGGGCGAAGCGCTCGCCGTAACCGGTGTCCCCGGCGAAGTAGATCGTCTGGTCGTCGGAGGCGATCACCCAGCCGCCCCAGAGGGTCCTGCAGGTGTCCCAGACCGTGCGGCGGCTCCAGTGGTGGGCGGGTACGAAGTCGAAGCGGACGCCGCCCACCCAGGTGCTCTCCCACCAGTCGAGCTCGGTGACGTGGCGGAACCCGCGTCTGGTGAACCAGGACCTGAGCCCGGCCGGGACGAGGACCGGCGTGCTCCGCGGCAGCCGCCGCACGGTCGGCGCGTCCAGGTGGTCGTAGTGGTTGTGGCTGATCACCACGGCGTCGATCCGGGGCAGGTCCGCCCAGGCGACGCCGGGCGGGGTCAGGCGGGCCCGGGTGCCGGGGATCTTCCTGGCCCAGACCGGGTCGGTGAGGATGGTCAGCCCGCCGATCTGCACCACGTACGTCGCGTGGCCCACCCAGGTGAGGACCGCGTCGGTCCCCGCCGGGCGGGGCAACCCGTCCCGGTGGACCGGGATCCGGTCCGCGTCCCCGACCCCTGGGCGGAGCCTGCCGTGCCACACGATCGCCAGCAGCTCCTGGAAGGTCGGGACCGGCGAGGTCAGCCGGTCCCTGAAGCCGCCCGGCCACGACCGCCGGGGCGCGGGTGCCAGGCGGCCCGGCGGAGGCGCCGGTCGGGGCGCCGGCCGTACCGGCGGCTCCGGCCGGGTGGGGGGTTCCGGGAGCGTGGCGGAGCCGGCCGCCGCCTCGACCACGGCCATCCGCTTGGAGGCCCGGCCCAGCTGTCTCAGCGCGCGCGCCGGCCGCGTGGCGAACCGGGCCGACCACCCGGAACGGCGGGGCGGCTCTTCGACAGGGCCCATGGGTTCTGCTGCGGCGGCTTCGGGGTGGGACGTCTGCGACATGGGCGGTCCCCTTCTGTCATCGTCGGCTCACCCCCTGTTGATCCCCCCGCAGAGAGATTCATTCCCTTTTAAGAGGATTTAGTACGAAACCACCACGGGGATCTGCGGGCGTAGTTGCCGTCCTCCAGGTTCGCCAGCCGCTCGAAGAGGTTCCAGGAGGCGTGGTCGCCGCAGATCAGCATGGAGACTGCCACCGCCACGACGTAGAGCGGCAGCATCGGCAGGCCCACGCAGAGCATGTACTGGGAGGCGTGCCGGTCCTCGTGCCTGAGCAGGGCTCCGGTGAGGAAGCCCTCCTCGTGCTTGGTCAGCACCACGTTGCCCACGGTGAACGCCGAGGCGATCGGGAACCGGAAACGGTAGCCGTACGCCAGGACCAGCCCGTCGGGCCCGGTGGCCACCCTGGCCCGCCCGAGGCGCGCCAGCAGCAGCCCCAGGGGCGTGGCCAGGTTGATGTAGTTGACAGTCCGTCGTACCCGATGCAGCCGCCGCATACCGGGATTGTCCGTCATCCGGACGGCTCGCGGTAGCGGCCCTCACCGCGCGGGGTCCGGGCGGAACCCGACCGGGCGAGCCTTCAGGTGCCGGGCGGGGGCTGCGGTCCCGGCGGCCCCTGACCGGGCGGTGCCTGTGGGCCCGGCGAGGCGGGTGAGGGCTGCGGGCGGGGACCGTACCCGTGCTGGGTGAGCGGCCACGAGCCGCCCTGCGTGGCCGGTGGCGCGAGCAGGACCCCCACCGCGACCGCCGCGAGGCCCCCGTAGAGGTAGACGTAGCCGGACAGGTCGTTGGCGATGACCAGGTCGCCCTCCGGCCGCCCGGTGATCCAGATCATGGTGATCAGCGCCCAGCCCATCGCGAACGACAGGGCCGCCGCCTTGCCGCGGGTCATCCGGCCCGCTCCGTAGGTGATCGCGAACAGCAGGGCGACGCAGACGAGGGCGGAGACCGGGACGGGCCTGATGTACCAGGAGTGCTCGAACCCGCCGAGGACGCCCATCAGCAGTCCGAGCATGACGAACACCGCGTTGACCGCCACGGTGACGACCGCCTCCGAGGGTTCGCGTGTCGCGGGGACCTGCTCCATCACAAACATCGAGGCTAGTCGATCCCGGCGAACAGGTCGTCCTCGCGGCCGTAAGGCTCGCCGAGACCTCCCACCTCGATCGGCGCTCCCGGCCTCGCGGGACCCCGCGCGCCGGAGCGGAGAACGAAGTGCTCGATTCCGAGCAACTCCTGGCCGACGTCGTTGGACAGCGCGAACCAGGGCGGGCTCACGCTGATCTGGGTGGCGTGCGCCCGCATCGCGGCTATCTTCCGTTCGATGTGGGCACGGGCGTCGATCTCGGTGGTGACGTCATCGTCCGCGCAGCCGAACGGCAGGTCGGCGACCGACTCGACGAGGAAGGGGGTGCCGTTCTCACGCATCGCCTCCTCACCCCTGATCATCACCGACCTGGGCATGGCGGTGTGGTAGAACTTCGAAACGCGCCACGGACCGTCCTCGCCGTACGCCGGGTCCGCCGCCAGCTCAAAGGCCCGCCAGGTGACCCGGTGGGCCTGGATGTGGTCGGGATGGCCGTAGAAGCCGTTCTCGTCGTAGGTGACGAGCACCTGGGGCCGCACCTCGCGGATGATCCTGACGAGTTCCCCGGCGGCCTCGTCCAGATCGGCCTGCCAGAAGGCGTTCGCGGCGTGGTTGGAGACGACGCCCATCATGCCGGAGTCGCGCCAGCGGCCCCGGCCGCCCAGGAAGCGGTGGTCGGTGACGCCGAGCGCGGCACAGGCCGCGGCGAGCTCGGAGACGCGGTGCTCTCCCAGGGTGTCGTCGCGATCGGCGGTCAGGTGGGCCAGCTCAGGCGGGATGACCTCGCCCTCCTCCCCCAGGGTGCAGGTCACCAGTGTGACGTGCGCGCCCTGGGCCGCGTACCTGGCCATGGTGGCCCCGCTGCCGATCGTCTCGTCGTCCGGATGGGCATGCACGAGCATCAGGCGCCGGTCAGTCATAGGTTTGAGGGTATCGATGCCAGGGATCGCCCAGAACCTCCGAATTCACCACTTCTGGAGAACAGGACAGCCGACGCGGAACTGGCAAGATGGCTCGTATGAGTGAGAGCTTTCCTCGCCTGCACGCCAGAACCCGCCGATTCACCCTCGGAGTGCCCCGCGGCTTCACGATCGCTCCAAGCGGTGATCGCATCGTCTTCCTGCGGACCAGGGGCGGCTCCGATCCGGTGACCTGCCTGTGGGAGTACGACGTCCTCAGCGGCGCGGAACGGCTCGTCGTCGACCCGCGCGCCCTGGCCGCGGACGACGAGAACCTGCCCCCCGAGGAGCGGGCGCGCCGCGAGCGGAGCAGAGAGCAGGCCGGCGGCATCGTCGGATACAGCACCGACGCGGCGGTGGCCACCGCCGCGTTCGCGCTCTCCGGCGGCCTCTACGTCGTCGACCTGAAGACCGGGTACGTAAGGAGTCTGCAGACCCCCGGACCGGTGATCGACCCCCGGATGTCCCCCACCGGAGAACACGTCGGCTACGTGACCGGCGGCGCCTTCCACATCCAGGACCTGGCGGACGAGGTCGACCACGCGCTGGCCCGCCCCGAGGCCCCGGAGGTGACCTACGGCCTGGCCGAGTTCATCGCCTCCGAGGAGATGGACCGCATGCGGGGCTACTGGTGGTCCCCGTCGGGGGACGCGATCCTGGTCGAGCGGGCCGACGAGTCTCCGGTCCAGCGGTGGCACATCGCCGACCCGGCCAACCCGGCCCGGCCCGCCGCCGAGCAGCGCTACCCCTCCGCGGGAACCGCCAACGCCGGGGTCGAACTCTTCGTGCTGACCCTCACCGGGGCCCGCGTCCCCGTGCCCTTCGACGACGAGTACCTGGTCAACGCCGCCTGGGACGCCCACGGCCTGTCGATCGTCACCATGACGCGCGACCAGCGGACCATGCGGCTGCTCGCCGTCGACCCGGCCACCGGCGCCTCCACCCTGGTGCGCGAGGACACCGACCCGGCCTGGGTCGACGTCGTCACCGGCGTTCCGGGCCACCTGGCCGACGGCAGCCTCGTCTGGGCCGCCGTCTCCGAGGGCGGCCACCGCCTGATCGTCGGCGACGGCCCCGTCACACCGCCCACCCTCCAGGTCCGCGAGATCCTCGACATCGACGGCGAGACCGTGCTCTTCCGGGCGAGCGGGGAACCCACCGAGATCGCGGTATGGGCGTACCGGAGGGGTCAGATCACGCTCGTCAGCCCGACCGAGGGCGGTGTCTACAGCGGCCACACCGCGGGCGGCACCCTGGTGATCACCGGTCAGACCCTCGAGAGCGAGGGCTCGGTCACCCGCGTCCTGCACAACGGCACGCCTCGCGGCCACATCACCTCGCACGCCGAGCGTCCCGGCCTGGACCTGCGGGTCTCCCTGATCAGGGCGGGCGAGCGCGACCTGGCCACCGCGGTGCTGCTGCCCTCCGGGCACATGCCGGGCTCCGCGAGACTGCCGGTCCTGATGGACCCGTACGGCGGACCGCACGCCCAGCGCGTCCTGGCCGCGGCCGGGGCGCACCTGACCAGCCAGTGGTTCGCCGACCAGGGCTTCGCGGTGGTCGTGGCCGACGGCCGCGGCACCCCGGGGCGGGGCCCCGAGTTCGAGCGGGCCGTCCTGCACGACCTGGCCGGCCCGGTCCTGGATGACCAGATCGACGCCCTGCACGGCGCCGCCGCGCGGTTCCCCGACGACCTGGACCTGACCCGGGTCGGCATCCGCGGCTGGTCCTTCGGCGGCTACCTGGCCGCCCTGGCCGTGCTCCGCCGCCCCGACGTGTTCCACGCGGCCATCGCGGGAGCCCCGGTGACCGACTGGCGCCTGTACGACACCTGCTACACCGAGCGCTACCTCGGCCGGCCCGACGAGGGGCACTACGACTCCTCGTCCCTGTTCGCCGACGCCGAGAAGCTGGACCGCCCCCTCCTGCTGATCCACGGCCTGGCCGACGACAACGTGGTCGCCGCCCACACCCTCCGCCTCTCCTCGGCCCTGCTGGCCGCCGGTCGCCCGCACAACGTGCTGCCGCTGTCCGGGGTCACCCACATGACCCCGCAGGAGGTCGTGGCGGAGAACCTGCTCCTGCTCCAGGTCGACTTCCTGAAGAAAGCCCTGACCTGAGCTGAGGCCGTTCCCGTCAGAAGATCAGAAGATACGACGCCGTGCCGGTGAGGCACAGAACCGCTCACCGGCACGGCGTTTCCCATCGGACGCGCGACTGAATTCCTCCGGTCGCCACGTTCCGTAACAATTACGACTCGACCGGCCAGCTACCCTCAACAGTCCCACCGAGGATATATAGGCGAGTCCCCAGGACAACGTAGGCAATCCAGCCCGCCCCGCCCACCGGGGAACGGCCAAGAATGTGCCGCTATTCTCCCGAGCCGATCCATGGATTGGCGATGAAAATCCGGCACGCCGCCAAACACTCGTCATCATGGGATTTGGGACGGGTATGGCTTTTCCCCGTTCAGTACTTTTTTCCCATTCCTCGGCGGCCATCCGTCCCTCATCTCGGATTCGCCGCCATTCCGGGGTTCACCGGTGCCTCGATTTACCCTGGAGAAGTTTCAGCGCTCGTCGTGACGATCTTCCTCGGTCGGCCACGCCGAAAATTGATCGAGCTGGACGGATCCAGAAAGAAGGCGTTCCCAGGTGCGCGCGAATTCAGAGAAGGTACTTGTCGTCGGAGCCGGTGTGAGCGGGTTGACGACCGCGCTGTGTCTGGCCAGGGAGGGATTCCGGGTCACCGTCATCGCGGACAGGTTCGCACCCGACATCGTCTCGGTCGTCGCGGGCGCGCTGTGGGAGTGGCCGCCCGCGGTCTGCGGTTACCACCACGACCAGGTCTCGCTCGCCCGCTCCAAGAGCTGGTGCGTCACCTCGTACCGGATATTCGATGAGCTGGCCCGGTCCGGAGTCCCCGGGGTGGCCATGCGAAGGTCCAACTTCTATTTCAAGCACCCCGTCGAGGAGAGTCCCCACGATCTCCACAAGATGCGGGAGCTCGCGGGGAAGGTGCGCGGTTTCGTCCACGACCGATCGCTCGCCGAGCGGAACGGCGTCGGCCCCGGCTACGGCGTGGTCGACGCCTACTCCCACCTGGCGCCCATGATCGACACAGACCGGTACATGCTGTGGCTGATGCGGCAGGTCAGAATGCACGGGGTGCGGGTCCGACGGCATCGGATCGAAGGGTCGCTGACCGAGAGGAAGGCCGAGCTCCTCGACCGGTTCGACGCCGAGGTGATCGTCTGCTGCGCGGGGCTCGGCACCGCCGAGCTCCGCGGTGTCGGCATGTATCCACTCCGCGGCGCGCTGGTGCGGGTCCGCAACGACGGAATCGACGAGGCCCACTGCGTCTCCCACGACGAGACGAACGACGGCGAGCAGGACATCGTCTTCATCGTGCCGCGCAGTCCGCAGATCCTTGTTCTCGGCGGGCTGGCGGAAAAGGACGAGTGGGACACCGGAATCAACCTGGAGAATCACGTCCCGGTGCGGGACATGTATGAACGCTGCCTGGCCTTCATGCCCGCGCTGCGAAGTTTCGAGCTGGATCCCGATGAGCCGGTACGGGCCGGACTGCGGCCGTTCCGGAAGGAGAACGTCTGCCTTGAGTGGGACGAGGAAGGGCAGGTCGTCTACAACTTCGCACACGGCGGGGCCGGATTCAGCTTTTCCTGGGGCTGCGCCCAGGAGGCCGTCGGCCTGGTGCGCGCGGCCGTGGCGGACCGCACGTACTCCTACTCCTGCTGAGCGTTCTCCTTTCTTCCCGGAGTCGACGCGAGACGGCCTGAACACGGCGAGGTCGCCCGGCGCCGTATGTCACCCTGCTCGGTCGCGACGACAGACCAAAGAGGCTCACTGAAATGCAGAGAATCGTCAACTGCCTGCTGATCGCGAACACGACCCTCGCGCTCACCTCGTGCCTGCCGTTCGGCATCGCGAACACCGGCACCGCGAACACCGGCATCGCGTCACCGAGACGCTCCGGACCCGCCGTCGCCGACGACCACCCGCCTCGTTCCGGGCACACCCCGCTGTCGCGTTTCCCCGCCCTTCGCCCCGGTGATCGGGGAACCCAGGTCCAGGAGATCAAAAAACGTCTCGACCGGCTGGGGTTCCGCACGGGATCCGCCGGCCAGGAGTACGACCCCGCGCTGCGCGCGGCCGTGTGGGCCTTCCAGAAGGCCAACGGGCTGCCCGCCGACGACGAGATCGACCCGGCGACCTGGAAGGCACTCGCCCGTCCGGCGCGGGTCAGGCCGCTGGTGTCCTACGGGGCTCCCACCAGGGTGGAGATCGACCTGCGTCGCCAGTTGCTCACGGCCTGGCAGGACGGCAAGCCGGCGCTGGTCTCCCATATCTCGACCGGCAACGACAAGCACTACTGCAAGAACGGCCACTGCGGGGTCGCCGTCACACCCACCGGGGACTTCCGCGCCTGGTGGCGGACCACCGGCTGGACCCACGGACCGCTGGGCGACCAGTTCTACACCGTCTACTTCAACGGGGGCATCGGCTTCCACGGCTCGGAAAGGGTCCCGCTCCACCCCGCGTCCCACGGCTGCATCCGCGTCCCGCTGCACAACGCCAAGCCGCTGTTCGACATGGCCCCGACCGGCACGCCGGTGTACGTCCGCCGCCCGGCCCCTGCCGAGCCGCCGAAACAGGCCGCGGCCCGGCGAGGCTGACCCCCGCGCCGGTCCTCAACCGGAGGTGCCGTGCCAGCTGCGCCACAGGGCCGCGTAGGAGCCCCCCGCGGCGACCAGTTCCTCGTGGGAGCCGAGTTCGCCGATGCGGCCGTCCTCCACGACCGCGACGCGGTCGGCGTCGTGGGCCGTGTAGAGGCGGTGGGCGATGGCGATCACCGTACGGCCTTCGAGGACGGCGGCCAGCGAGCGTTCCAGGCGGCGGGCAGCGCGGGGGTCGATCAGCGAGGTGGCCTCGTCGAGGACCAGGGTGTGCGGATCGGCCAGCACCAGCCGGGCCAGGGCCAGCTGCTGGGCCTGGGCGGGAGGAACGTGCTCGCCGCCGGAGCCGACCGCCGTGTCGAGCCCGTCGGGCAGGGTCTCGACCCAGTCCCAGGCGTCCACGGCCTCCAGCACCTCGCGGACCCGCGCGTCGTCGGCGTCGGGCCTGGCGATCAGCACGTTGTCGCGCACCGTGCCCCGGAAGACGTGGTGCTCCTGGGTCACCAGGGCGACCTGGCCGCGCAGGTCGTTCAGTGGCAGCTCGACCAGGGGGACACCGCCCACGGTGACCGAGCCGGTGCGGGGGCCGTGGATGCCGGCGAGCAGGCGGCCCAGCGTGGACTTGCCCGCCCCCGACGGCCCGACCATGGCCAGCCGCTCGCCCGGCTTGACCAGCAGGTCGATGCCGTGCAGCACGTCGTGGCCCTCGCGGTAGGCGTAGCGGACGTCGTCGGCCGCCAGCTCACTGCCCTCGGGAGCGGCGGAGGTGGCCTCGCGGTCGTCGGGCACCTCGGCGACGCCGAGCAGCCGGGCCATGGAGGCGCCACCGACCTGGAGCTCGTCGATCCACATCAGCAGCCGGTCGAGCGGGTCGATGAGCTGCTGGACGTAGAGCGTGGCCGCGGTGACCTGGGCCACCGATACCCAGCCCTGGAAGTGGAACAGGCCGCCGATGACCAGCGTCGCCACGATCGGGATCACGTAGCCGAGCTCGACCGAGGGGAACCACACGGTGCGCAGCCCCAGCGTGTAGCGCTCGGCCGCCCACGAGCGGGCGATGTCGGTGTCGGTGCGGCGGTGCCGCCGCCCCTGCAGGCCCAGGGCCTCCACCGCGCGGGCGCCGCCGACCGTCTCGGCCAGCCCGTCGGTCATGTCGGCGTACGCGGCGCTCTCCCGCAGGTAGCCCTCCCTGGCCCGGTTGAGATACCAGCGGGTGGAGATCCACAGGATGGGGACGGCCAGCAGCGAGGGCAGCGCGAGCAGCGGCCCGACCAGTACCAGCGCGCCGACGGTGATCAGGCAGGTGACCAGCGCGATCAGCGTCTCGGGCACGGCGTGCCGTACGGTGCGCGACAGCGAGTCGACGTCCCGCGAGGTCCGCGAGATCAGGTCGCCGGATCCGGCCCGCTCGACGACGGACAGCGGCAGGCCGAGCACCCGCCCGACGAACTCCTCGCGCAGCTCGGCGAGGACCTTCTCGCCGAGCCTGGCCGAGGCGTAGACGGCGAACCTGACCAGCACCGCCTGGGCGACCAGGAAGCCGCCGATGGCCAGCGACACCGTGGTTACGTCGATCCCGGTGCCGTCCTGGACGCCCTGGACGAGGCCGCCGAGCAGCCACGGCACCGCCAGGCCGGCGACGGCGGCCAGGCCGTGCAGCCCCAGCGCCACGGTGAGCTGTCCGGGATATTTCAGGGTGAGCCTGCGGGCGTACGCCCGAACCTGCGCGGTGTCGGCGACGGGCAGGATCTGCCTGCTCATGACTCCTCACCCCGGGTCACGACGGCGGTGTAGCCCGGGTGGGCGGCCAGCAGCTCCCGGTGCGTGCCCTGGGCGCGCACGACGCCTCCCTCGACGTAGATGACGTGGTCGGTGCGGTCGAGCACCAGCGGGCTGGTCGTGCAGACCAGCGTGGTCTTGCCCGCGCGGGCCTTGGCCAGCCGGTCGGCGATGCGGGCCTCGCTGTGCGCGTCGACCGCGCTGGTGGGCTCGATGAGGATGAGCACCTCCGGGTCGAGGGTCAGCGCCCTGGCGAGCCTGAGCCGCTGCTGCTGGCCGCCGGAGAACTCCCGGCCGGCCTCGGCGACGCGCCCCTCCAGACCGCCGGGCAGCGCCTCGACGATGTCGGTGGCGCACGCGGCCTGCAACGCCGAGTTGATCTCCTCGTCGGAGGCCCGGCCGGTGACGTCCAGTTCGTCCCTGAGCACCCCGGCGAACAGCTGGGCCTCGTTGTCGGCGACGAGGATGCGGCGGCGGACCTCGGAGATCGGCAGGGTGTCGAGCGCCACGTCGCCGAAGTCGACGTCGCCGTCGCTGTAGCGGCCGAGCCGGTCGGCGATGGTCACGGCCTCCTCGGGGACGGCCGCCGCGATGGCGGTGAGCATGCCCGGACGCACCGCGACCCCGGAGGTCACGTCGCGCAACAGGCCGCCCTCCGAGCGGCCGGTGCCGCCCTCCACCTCGGGATTCAGCGCCAGGATGCGCACCACCCTGCGAGCGGCGACGTGCCCCTTGGTCAGCTTGTCGGCCGCCTCGGTGAGGGTGCGCACCGGGGCGATCAGGAAGACCGCGTAGCCGTAGAAGGCGACGAGCTGGCCGGCGGTGATCTCGCCGCGCATCGCGAAGGTCGCACCGAGCCAGGTCACCCCGGCGATCAGCAGTCCGGGCAGCAGGATCTGCGCGCCCTCCAGCATCGACTCGACGGAGGCCACCCGCACGCCGGCGTGGCGCACTCGCTGCGACTCGGCGCCGTAGCGGTCGGCGAAGACCTGCTCGCCGCCGATGCCACGGAGCACCCGCAGGCCCGTGACGATGTCGGCGGCGCGGGTGGCGAGGTCGCCCTGCAGGTCGCGGTGGTCGTTCTGGCGGCGGTGCAGCGGCTTGAGCAGGGGGGCGACGGCGACCGCCACGAGGGGCAGCCCGACCAGCACCATCAGTCCCAGTTGCGGCGAGGCGCCGATCAGGATGACGGTCACGACGGCGATGGCGACGACGGCGCCGCTGCCGCGGAGCAGGATGTCCATCGCGTTGCCGATGTGGGCGATGTCGGAGTTGCCGACGCTGACCACCTCACCGGTGGACATGCGCTTGGGCAGGGTCGCGCCCAGCCGGGTCGACTGCCTGACGGTGACCTGGACGGTCCGGTAGGCGGCGGCCAGCCAGTTGTAGACGGCCATCCGGTGCCGCAGGACGCCCATGACGGCCTGGATGATTCCCAGGGCGAGCACCACCGCGCCCCAGGTGATCAGGGCCGGCAGGTCCTTGGCCTTGGGCGTGATCGCGTCGATGCCGTTGCCTATCGCGGCCGGTACGAGCGCCATCGCCAGCCACCACAGGATGGCGTAGCCGATGCCGAGTAGCAGCGGGCCCCGCTGCATACGGGCCACCCACAGCAGGTAGCCGATCGGACTGCGGGCATCGGGAACGCCGGGGTCGGCGGCTGGTAAGGAGCGCATCTCACAGCAAGGGTCACAAACTTCGACCTGGCCCGGCAAACGATTTTCGGCCTCCCGGCGTGTCGCCGTCAATCAGGGTTGACAAGTGGAGCATGTCAACCTAAATTGACAGACATGAGTGATACGGCGCAACTGGCATCCGACGCCGGTAGCCGCGATCCGGCCGTCGGCCTGCGGGCCGTGCGGGCGCTGCGGACGCTGGTCGACCGGCTGGAGGCCCTCCAGGTGGAGAACGCCAGGGACCAGGGCTGGTCCTGGCAGGAGATCGCGCACTGCCTTGAGGTGAGCCGGCAGGCGGTGCACAAGAAGTACGCGGGCGGCCGAGGTCTGCTGAGACGGAAGGACTGACCATGTTCGAAAGGTTCACCGACAAGGCCAGGCGGGTGACGGTCCTCGCCCAGGAGGAGGCACGGCGCCTGCGTCACGGTCACATCGGCACCGAGCACCTGCTGCTCGCCCTGCTGCGTCAGAGTGACGGCGTCGGCGCCCAGGTGCTGACCGGCCTCGGCCTCACCCACGAACGAGCCGACGAGGCGGTCGGCCGCACTCCCCGCGCCGGAGACCTCGACGCGGAGGCCCTGGAGACCATCGGCATCGACCTCGACGCGATCCGGGAGAAGGTCGAGGCCGCCTTCGGGCCCGGCGCCCTGGATCGCCCCCGCGACCGCAAGGCGCCCCGGGGCCACATTCCCTTCACCCCCGGCGCCAAGAAGGTCCTGGAGCTGTCCCTGCGGGAGGCCCTGCGGCTGAAGAACAAACACATCGGCACCGAGCACCTGCTGCTCGGCCTGGTCCGCGACGGCACGGGGCCCGGGATGCGGGTCATCACCCAGGCGGGCCTCACCGCCGACGACGTCCGCCGCGAGATCGCCCGCCACCTCGGCCGGCCGGATCGGCACTGACCCGAAGGACGTTCGGACCTCGGGCGTCGTCGCCCTGAGCGCGTTCCCGGCCGAACACGGTCATCGGCCGCCACCGGCCGGATGGATCCCGGGACGGCGCGAGCCGTACATCACCTCGGATGTACGGCTCGGTGAACCCGGGAAGGCCCGGAGGGTCGATCGGGCACCCACCCGGCGACCGCCTGGCCTACTTGGCGGCCCGCAGGTAGTCGTGGTTCATCTGGGCGATGGTGTCCAGCGGGATGCCCTTGGGACAGACCGCCGTGCACTCGCCGGTGTTGGTGCAGCCGCCGAAGCCCTCGGCGTCCATCTGCTCGACCATCGCGACGGCACGGGAGTCGCGCTCGGGCTGGCCCTGCGGCAGCAGGCTCAGATGGGTGATCTTGGCCGCGGTGAAGAGCGAGGCCGAGCCGTTCGGGCAGGCGGCGACGCAGGCGCCACAGCCGATGCAGGTGGCCGCGTCGAACGCCGCGTCGGCGTCGACCTTCTTCACCGGGAGGCTGTGCGCGTCGGGGGCCGAGCCGGCCGGGACGGAGATGAAGCCGCCCGCCTGGATGATCCGGTCGAACGCCGAGCGGTCCACGACCAGGTCCTTCACCACCGGGAAGGGCGCGGCACGCCACGGCTCGATGGTGATGACCGCGTTGTCCTCGAAGTGGCGCATGTGCAGCTGACAGGTGGTGGTGGCCACCTGCTCACCGTGCGCCACGCCGTTGATGACCATGCCGCACATGCCGCAGATGCCCTCGCGGCAGTCGTGGTCGAAGGCGATCGGGTCGTCGCCCTCCAGGATGAGCCGCTCGTTGAGGACGTCGAGCATCTCCAGGAAGGACATGTCCGGTGACACGTCCTCGACCCGGTAGTTGACCATCCGGCCCTCGTCCTTGGGGCCCTTCTGGCGCCAGACCTTGAGAGTGAGGTTCATACTCATGGTTCGCTTACCTCTCCTCATTCGCTGCGCGGATCGCTCGTCCCACGCGAACCGGTCCGCTCACCGCGTCGGGTGCACTCACTTGTAGCTCCGCTGGCTCATCTTGACGTACTCGTAGTCGAGGTCTTCCTTGTGCAGGATCGGACCCTGCTCGCCGTACTCCCAGGCCGCGACGTAGGAGAAGTTCTCGTCGTCGCGCAGGGCCTCGCCGTCGGCGTCCTGGGACTCGGCGCGGAAGTGACCGCCGCACGACTCGGTACGGTGCAGCGCGTCGATGCACATCAGCTCGGCCAGGTCGAAGAAGTCCCCGACCCGTCCGGCCCGCTCCAGCGCCTGGTTCAGCTCGTCGGCCTCGCCGGACACCTTCACGTTCTGCCAGAACTCCTCGCGCAGCTCGGGGATCCGCTCCAGCGCCTTGCGGAGCGACTCCTCGGTACGTTCCATGCCGCAGTACTCCCACATGATCTTGCCGAGTTCACGGTGGTAGGAGTCGGCGGTGCGGGTGCCGTTGTTCGTCAGCAGCTTTTCGATCTTCTGACGCACCTCGGCCTCGGCCTCGGTCACGTCCTCCTCGTCGACCTCACCGTAGGGGCCGTTCGCCAGGTAGTCGCCGATCGTGGTCGGCAGCACGAAGTAGCCGTCGGACAGCCCCTGCATCAGCGCGGACGCGCCGAGGCGGTTGGCGCCGTGGTCGGAGAAGTTGGCCTCGCCGATCACGAACAGGCCCGGGATCGTGGACTGCAGGTCGTAGTCCACCCACAGGCCGCCCATCGTGTAGTGGACGGCCGGGTAGATGCGCATCGGCTGGGAGTACGGGTCCTCGCCGGTGATGCGCTCGTACATCTCGAAGAGGTTGCCGTACTTCTTCTCCACCGCCTCGCGGCCCAGACGGCGGATCGCGTCGGCGAAGTCGAGGTAGACGCCCAGGCCACCGGGGCCGACACCGCGGCCCTCGTCGCAGACGTTCTTGGCCGCGCGGGAGGCGATGTCGCGCGGGACCAGGTTGCCGAACGCCGGGTAGATCCGCTCCAGGTAGTAGTCGCGCTCCTCCTCGGGAATCGCCGAGGCCGGACGGGTGTCGCCCGCCTTCAGCGGCACCCACACGCGGCCGTCGTTGCGCAGCGACTCCGACATCAGGGTCAGCTTCGACTGGTGGTCGCCGCTGACCGGGATGCAGGTCGGGTGGATCTGGGTGTAGCAGGGGTTGGCGAACATCGCGCCGCGCCGGTGTGCCCGCCAGATCGCCGTGGTGTTGCAGCCCTTGGCGTTCGTCGACAGGAAGAACACGTTGCCGTACCCGCCGCTGGCCAGCACCACCGCATCGGCGACGTGCCGCTCGATCTCGCCGGTGACCATGTCACGGACGATGACGCCGCGCGCCCGGCCCTCGGAGACGATCAGGTCGAGCATCTCGTGGCGGGTGTGCATCTTGACGGTGCCGGCCGCGATCTGGCGCTCCAGCGCCTGGTACGCGCCGAGCAGGAGCTGCTGGCCCGTCTGGCCTCGGGCGTAGAAGGTACGGGAGACCTGCGCGCCGCCGAAGGAACGGGTGTCGAGCAGACCGCCGTACTCGCGGGCGAACGGCACCCCCTGGGCCACGGCCTGGTCGATGATGTTCACACTGACCTGGGCGAGCCGGTAGACGTTGGACTCGCGGGCGCGGAAGTCGCCGCCCTTGACCGTGTCGTAGAAGAGCCGGTAGATCGAGTCGCCGTCGCCGCGGTAGTTCTTGGCGGCGTTGATACCGCCCTGGGCCGCGATGGAGTGCGCGCGGCGGGGCGTGTCCTGGTAGCAGAACGAGGTGACGTTGTAGCCGAGCTCGCCGAGGGTCGCGGCGGCCGAGCCGCCCGCCAAACCGGTGCCCACGACGATGACGTGAAGCTTGCGCTTGTTGGCCGGGTTGACCAGCTTCGCGGAGAACTTGCGCTTCTCCCAGCGCTCCTCGATCGGGCCGTCGGGAGCCTTGGTGTCACGGATCGGCTCACCTTCGGTGTACCCCGTGCTCATCGCGGTCCTCGCTCCTTGTTCTCCGTGCGGCAGGCCCGCCGGGTTCGCGTTCTCGCTCACTTGATCACTCCGATCGCGACCGCCACCGGGACCACCAGGAAGCCGATGACCAGCAGCGCCGACAGGCCCGCGGCGACGGCCTTCAGCGGGCGGTAGCTACGGCGGCTCGCCAGGCCGAGCGTCTGGAAGGCGCTCCACAGGCCGTGGCGCAGGTGCAGGCCGACCATGACGAGGGCGAGCACGTAGAACAGGGTGATCCACCAGCGCGACGGCGCGAAGCCCTCGACCAGGCGGTCGTAGGGGGTGGAGCCGCCACCGGCCGGGTTGACCGCGCCGAACGTCAGGTCCAGCAGGTGGTAGATCAAGAACAGCACGATGATGACGCCGCCGTAGCGCATGGTGTGCACCGCGTAGCCGTTCGCCCTGGACTTGCGCCTGGCCGCGTACTTGACCGGGCGGGCCTTGCCCGCCCGCCGGGCCAGGGAGATCGCCGACCACATGTGCAGGACGACCGCGACGACCATCACGACCTCGATGACGGTCAGCAGGACCCGGTACGGGAGCATCGGCTCGCCCATGGTCCGCAGGAAGGCCGCGTAGGTGTTGAACGACTCGGCACCGGCGAAGCTCTTGAGGTTTCCGGCCATGTGGCCGACGAGGAAGAGCACCATCACGGCACCCGTGATGGCCATCACGGCCTTCTTGCCGTTCGAGGAGCCCAGGAAGCCGCTTCTCCGCCTGGGCTTCGCGGTCTTCGCGGTATCCGCGGGGGGGTTCACAGACGCGGTGGCGGATCCGCGCTCAATCGTGGCAGTCACCCTCGTGACGCTAGGTAAGGGGTTTTATCCAAGTCCAAGTCATCGTGGATGTGGTTTCCATAGCCTGCGGCTATTACCTCTGCGTCGCTGTCGCTTCCAGCGCCGCGCCCTCCGACGCGGTGCGAGCAATCTCACATCGTCTCCCCCACCACCACCCGCCCCGAATCCGCGGTCGGGGGGTCCGTACGCTAGGGAAACGTGCAGCTCCAGCAACTCGCCTATTTCGTGGCGGTCGCCGAGGCCCGGCACTTCACCCAGGCCGCCGAGCGGATGCGCGTAGCCCAGCCCTCGCTGAGCAAGCAGATCAAGGCCCTGGAGGCCGAGCTCGGCGCACCGCTGTTCAGCCGTGCCCGGGGAAACGTCACGCTGACCCCCGCGGGCGAGGCGTTGCTGCCGCTGGCCCGCCGCATGCTGGCCGACGCCGAGACCGCCAGGAGCGAGGTCGGCGAGCTGGCCGGACTGCGCCGCGGCCGGGTCCGGCTGGGCGCCACGCCCTCGCTCTGCGCGGGGCTGCTCGCCGACGCGCTGGCCAGGTTCCACCACGCCTACCCCGGCATCGAGCTGTTCGTGGAGGAGGGCGGCTCCCGCGACCTGGTCCGCACCCTCGCCCGGGGCCAGCTCGACCTGGCGCTGATCATCATGCCGCTGCACAGCGACGACCCCGCCCTCGTCACCGAGGAGGTCCTGCGGGAGAACCTCGTCGTCGCCTCCCCCTCGACCACTCGCGCCCGCAGGCCGTATGTGCGCATCGAGGAGTTGCGGCGGCGGCCGATGGTGATGTTCAGGCGCGGGTACGACCTGCGGGAGGCCACGCTCAACGCCTGCCGGCAGGCCGGGTTCGAGCCCAGGTTCGCGGTGGAGGGCGGCGAGATGGACGCCGTGCTGCGCTTCGTGGAGGCCGGGCTGGGGGTCGCGCTGGTCCCCTCGATGGTCCTGGACGGCCGCCCGGGACTTTCCGGGACACCCCTGGCTCCTCCCGGGCTGCGCCGCACCATCGCCATCGCGCACCGCAAGGACGTCGAGCCCACCCGCGCGGCCCAGGCCTTCCGCGCGACCCTGCTCCTCTTCCTCGCCGAGGCCGCCCACGAGGGCAGCCTTCCCCAGGGGTTGGACCTGATCATCCAGGGTTGACCCCTGGCGAGGAGACCGTCGGCGCCTCGCGCCGATCAGTGCCTCCCCCGGTGTCCGACGGGCGGTGAATCACATCGCATCGGCGTCCCGGTACCTGACGTGTCGCACTATTCTACGTAGCGTCGACAGGTTCTCCCGAGCTCATGAAGAGGCGTCAGTGACCGCCCCCGCCAATGAAACGCTCACGCTTCTTCTCATCGAAGACGACGCGGGCGATGCCTTCCTCGTGGAGGAGTTGCTCGGCGAGGCGGACAACCCACCGAAGATCATCTGGGTGCGGAGCCTGGCCGAGAGCAGGGTCCGGCTGACCTCCGAGGTGCAGTGCGTGCTCGTCGACCTCTCCCTGCCCGACGCGACCGGCCTGGAGGCGCTGGAGCAGGTGCTCTCGATGGCGCCGCATGCCGCCGTGCTCGTGCTGACCGGCCTGAACGACGCCCACGTCGGCGTGGAGGCGGTCGCCGCCGGCGCCCAGGACTTCCTGGTCAAGCAGGACGTGGAGGGTCGCCTGCTGGCACGGGCGATCCGCTACGCGATGGAACGCAAGCGAGCCGACCTGGCCCAGCGCAGGCTGGTCGAGGCCGAACTGCTCACCAAGGAGAACTCCCGCCTCGAACGCGGGCTCCTCCCGGTCCCGCTGCTGTCCACCGAGATTCTCGAACACCACGCCCGCTACCTGCCAGGACGCAGGCGCGCCCTGCTCGCCGGTGACTTCTGGGACACCGTGCAGAGCCCCGACGGCGCCGTCCACGTGGTGGTCGGCGACGTGTGCGGGCACGGCCCCGACGAGGCCGCGCTGGGAGTCGCGCTCAGGATCGCCTGGCGGACCCTGGTCCTGGCCGGGCACACCGGCAACGAGCTGCTCGGCACGCTGGAGTCGGTGCTCCGCCTGGAACGCAAGTCCGCGGAGATCTTCACCACCCTGTGCATCGCCACGATCGACCCCGCGCTCAGCCAGGCGCGGATGTACGTGGTCGGCCACCCGCCGCCGCTGCTGATCCGCGACGGCGCGATCGGCGTGGTGCCGGGTACCCCCTCGGGGCCGCCACTGGGCATCTTCCAGGACGTGCACTGGTCGGAGATCGACGTCGCGCTCGGCGACGACTGGTCGCTGCTGCTCTACACCGACGGGCTGATCGAGGCCACCGTGGGCGGCGGACCCGACCTGCTCGGCACCGAGGGCCTGCTCAGGCTCGTCCAGGAGCAGGGCGGGATCGAACTCGATCGCCTCATCGAACGCGTCATCGAGCTGAACCGTGACGCGCTCAGCGACGACCTGGCGACCGTGCTCATCTCCCGGAACGGAAGACGATGACCGACCGCTCGGATCGCGGCACCAGCCCGCATCCCCTGCCCGCGCCCACTCCCGCGAAGGGTTTCGGGAGGCTCCCGGTGGGCCGCTGGTTCATGTTCGCCGGAGTGGGCATCGCGCTGGTCTTCATGATCTCGGCCGTCGTCACGATCAGGTCGATCGAGGACGCCCGCCAGGCCAGGGAGACCCTGGTCGACGTCATCGACCCGGCGACGCTGCGCACCCTGGAGATCTCCAACGCGCTGACCGCGCAGGAGAGCTCGATGCGGACGTACGGCAGGACCAACGAGGAGACCTCCCTGCGGGAGTACCGGGAGGCGCTCGCCGCGGAGCACCGGGCGCTGGACGCGCTCACCGCGCTGATCCCCCGGATACCGGAGCGACAGAGGATCAGTGTCGAGGTGGCCAACCTGAAGGCCAAGGGGGAGGCCTGGCGGCGCGACTACGCGGAGCGGGTCATCGCCTCGGTGCCGACGCTGAAGACCGACGCCGCCCGACAGAACGCCACGATCAACGCCACCCGGTCCACCGAGATCCGCCAGTCCCTCGAAGAGCTGCAGAACCATCTGAACCGGCTGCACGAGATCGGCAGCGTGCGGCTCGACCGCGGCTGGCAGGCCCTCTACGTCGCGCTCATCGGAGTCGCCGGAGCACTGGTCGCGGCCGCGATCGTCTCGGTCCTCATCGTGCGCCACGTGGTGCTCCGCCCGCTGGCGGAGCTGAACGAGCAGGTCCGCGCGGTCGCCCAGGGAGACTTCGACCACAGGCTCAGGGTCGAGCACCCCGCCGAGCTGGCCGAGCTGTCCGGCCACGTCGACGCGATGCGTCACCGTATCCTCGCCGAGTGGCACCGGTCCTCGGAGACGCAGCGCAAGCTGGAGGACCAGGCGACGGAGCTGAGGCGCTCCAACAGCGAGCTGGAGCAGTTCGCCTACGTGGCCAGTCACGACCTGCAGGAGCCGCTGCGCAAGGTGGCCAGCTTCACCCAGATGCTGGAGCAGCGCTACGGCGACCAGCTCGACGACCGCGCCAAGCAGTACATCGCCTTCGCGGTCGACGGCGCCAAGCGCATGCAGATGCTGATCAACGACCTGCTCGACTTCTCCCGGGTCGGCAGGATGGGCGGCGAGCGCACCGACATCGACGCCGAGGGGCCGCTGAGGGCCGCGCTGAACAACCTCGCCGCGCCGATCGAGGACACCGGCGCGACGGTGACCTACGACGAGCTGCCCCAGGTGCACGGCAACCGGGTGCAGCTCACCCAGCTCTTCCAGAACCTCATCGGCAACGCGATCAAGTTCCGCTCGGAGGATCCGCCGGAGATCCACATCGGGGTGCGGCGCGACGGGGACATGTGGGAGTTCTCCTGCACCGACAACGGCATCGGCATCGACAGTAAATACACTGACCGCATCTTCCTGATTTTCCAGCGTCTGCACGGGCGGGACGTCTACGCGGGCACCGGCATCGGGTTGGCTCTCTGCAAGAAAATCGTCGAGTACCACGGCGGTCGCATCTGGGTGGACACCGAGGACAGCGAACCCGAGAACACCACCAGAACCGGCACGACCTTCCGCTGGACCTTTCCCTCAGGAGAAAACGCTGATGAATGACCTGCGCTGGATCGACGTCCTGCTGGTCGAGGACGACCCGGGCGATGTCCTGCTGACGCGGGAGGCGTTCGAGCTCAACAAGGTCCGCAACAAGCTGCACGTGGTCAACGACGGCGAGCAGGCCATGTCCTTCCTTCGCAAGGAGGGCGAGTACGCCGACGCACCCCGGCCCGACCTGATCCTGCTCGACCTCAACCTGCCCCGCAAGGACGGCCGGGAGGTGCTCCAGGACATAAAGGCCGACGAGAAGCTCCGCGGGATCCCGGTGGTCGTGCTGACCACGTCGGAGTCCGAGGAGGACATCCTGCGCAGCTACAACCTGCACGCCAACGCCTACGTCTCCAAGCCCGTCGACTTCGACCAGTTCATCAGCGTGGTCCGGCGGATCGACGACTTCTTCGTGACCGTCGTCAAGCTGCCCAGCTCCGGCCAGCACTACTGACGGCACGCCACGCCCGGCGGCGGGGTCTCCCCGCCCGCCGCCCGTGCCCGTTCTCACGGCCTCCGAGACCTCCCTGTGATCGTCCACCTCCTGAGACGCCGCAGGCGGAGTGCCCTCACGCGCCAACGTGACAGGAATCACACCTGGCTAGTGAAATTACCAGTGACCTCTCTCACATAACCCCCGGGCTCCGTCGTAACGTATCCCCCACCAACATGCGCGCGCACGTGTGAGCCGGCGCGACCATGGCCCAGCGCGCGGCACAACTGAAACGACCCGGACCCCAAGGCGAGCGGGGTTCGCGGGAGGTGGAGAGGTCTCGATGACCCAGACAACGGCCGAGAGCCCGGCCAGAAGGCAACGTGCGCAGATCAAGGAGCGCACCCTGCGAACCGACCCGTGGTGGCGCTATCCACTGGTCACATTCATCATCTTCACGGTATTCGTCGTCTACGCCACGTGGACGATCTTCGACGCGAGTTACTTCGTGTCCCCATATCACGCACCGTTCACGTCACCCTGCCTGGCGACGAGCTGTCCCGAGGAGGCGCGGCTGTTCGGCCTCGCCCCGTTCGGCGACTGGTACGCGCTGCCCCCGGCCCTGCTGATCCTCGGTTTTCCCGGGGGCTTCCGTCTCACCTGCTACTACTACCGCAAGGCCTACTACCGGGGCTTCTGGCTCTCGCCGCCGGCGTGCGGGGTGGCCGAGCCGCACAAGAAGTACACTGGTGAGTCACGCTTCCCGTTGATTCTTCAGAACATTCACCGCTACTTCTTCTACGCGGCGATCGTCATCGGCCTCATCCTGGCGTACGACGCGGTGAAGGCGCTGATCGCCAAGCCGACCGGCCTGGGCACCTGGATCCTGATCGTCAACGCGATCCTCATCAACCTGTACACGCTGTCGTGCCACTCCTGCCGGCACATCACAGCCGGGCGCCTGAACCACTTCTCCAAGCACCCGATCCGCTACCGGGCCTGGGGCATCGTCTCGAAGCTCAACGCCAAGCACCAGGAGCTCGCACTGATCTCCATGTTCAGCATCATGGGTGCCGACCTCTACGTCCGCCTGGTCGCCAAGAACATCATCGCCTTCCCGTTCGTATAAGGATCACCTGTGGAAATCGAGCGTCACGAATACGACGTCGTCGTCATCGGCGCCGGCGGTGCGGGGCTGCGGGCGGCCATCGAGGCCCGCCAGCAGGGCAAGCGGACGGCGATCGTCTGCAAGTCCCTGTTCGGCAAGGCGCACACGGTCATGGCCGAGGGCGGCGCCGCCGCGGCCATGGGCAACGTCAACAGCGACGACAACTGGATGGTGCACTTCCGCGACACCATGCGCGGCGGCAAGTTCCTCAACAACTGGAGGATGGCCGAGCTGCACGCCAAGGAGGCGCCCGACCGGGTCTGGGAGCTGGAGGCGTGGGGCGCGCTGTTCGACCGCACCAAGGACGGCAAGATCAGCCAGCGTAACTTCGGCGGGCACGAGTACCCGCGGCTGGCCCACGTCGGCGACCGCACCGGCCTGGAGCTGATCCGCACCCTGCAGCAGCGGGTGGTCGCGCTCCAGCAGGAGGACGAGAAGCTGCACGGTGACGCCGAGGCGTACATCAAGGTCTTCCAGGAATGCACGGTGACCCGCCTGCTCAAGGACGGCGACGCCATCTCCGGCGCCTTCGGCTACTGGCGGGAGAACGGCAAGCTCATCCTGTTCGACGCCCCCGCGATCGTGCTGGCCACCGGCGGCATCGGCAAGTCGTACGTGGTCACGTCCAACTCGTGGGAGTACACCGGCGACGGCCACGCGCTGGCCCTGCTGGCCGGGGCGAACCTGATCAACATGGAGTTCATCCAGTTCCATCCCACCGGGATGGTCTGGCCGCCCTCGGTCCGGGGCATCCTCGTCACCGAGTCCGTCCGCGGTGACGGCGGGGTGCTGAGGAACTCCGAGGGCAAGCGCTTCATGTTCGACTACATCCCCGACGTGTTCAAGGACAAGTACGCCACCTCCGAGGAGGAGGGCGACCGCTGGTACACCGACCAGGCCAACAACCGCCGCCCTCCGGAGCTGCTCCCCCGTGACGAGGTCGCGCGGGCCATCAACTCCGAGGTGAAGGCGGGACGCGGATCACCCCAGGGCGGCGTCTACCTCGACGTCTCCACCCGCCTCCCGGCCGCCGAGATCATCAAGCGGCTGCCGTCGATGCACCACCAGTTCAAGGAGCTGGCCGACGTCGACATCACCAAGGAGGCCATGCAGGTCGGCCCGACCTGCCACTACATCATGGGCGGTGTCGAGGTCGACGCCGACACCGGCGCGGCGGCCGTACCCGGCCTGTTCGCGGCCGGTGAGGTCTCCGGCGGCATGCACGGCTCCAACCGGCTGGGCGGCAACTCGCTGTCCGACCTGCTGGTGTTCGGCCGCCGCGCGGGCGCCGGAGCGGCCTCGTACGTGGACGGCCTGGCCGCCCGGCCGAAGGTCTCCGAGGAGTCCGTGGCCAAGGCGAGCATGGAGGCGCTGGCCCCGCTGGAGCGCTCGGGCGAGAACCCGTACGAGGTCCACCACGAGCTGCAGCGGACGATGAACGAGCTGGTCGGCATCATCCGCAAGTCCGAGGAGGTCTCCGAGGCGCTGGAGGCGGTGGAGAAGCTCAAGGAGCGGGCCCAGAACGTCGGCGCGGCCGGCAGCCGGATCTACAACCCGGGCTGGCACCTCGCCCTCGACCTGCGCAACATGCTCCTGGTCTCGGAGTGCGTGGCGAAGGCGGCGCTGCTGCGCGAGGAGAGCCGCGGCGGCCACACCCGTGACGACTTTCCGGCCATGTCCGCCGAGTGGCGGACCAAGATCCTGCGCTGCGCCCTCACCCCGGACGGCTCCGGCATCGCGGTCGAGGAGCAGGTCCAGACCGCGATGCGGGACGACCTCATCACGCTGTTCGACCGCGACGAGCTGAAGAAGTACATCACCGAGGAAGAGCTGGCCGCCTTTGACGCGCTGGCCAAGGAGTAACCATGAGTTACAAGGCGAAGTTCCGCGTCTGGCGGGGCGAGGGCGGCGAGGGCAGGCTTGAGGACTTCACCGTCGAGGTGAACGAGGGCGAGGTCGTTCTCGACATCATCCACCGGCTCCAGGCGACCCAGGCCCCCGACCTCGCCGTCCGCTGGAACTGCAAGGCCGGCAAGTGCGGCTCGTGCTCCATGGAGATCAACGGCAGGCCGAAGCTCGGGTGCATGACCCGGATGTCCACCTTCAGCGAGGAGGAGACGATCACGGTGACGCCCATGCGGACGTTCCCAGTGATCAAGGACCTGGTCACGGACGTCTCGTACAACTACCAGAAGGCCAGGGAGATCCCGTCCTTCACTCATCCGGCCGACGTGAAGCCGGGCGAATACCGCATGCAGCAGATCGACGTCGAGCGGTCCCAGGAGTTCCGCAAGTGCATCGAGTGCTTCATGTGCAACAACGTCTGTCACGTCATCCGTGACCACGAGGAGAACAAGCCCGGCTTCGCCGGTCCGCGCTTCCTGATGCGGATCGCCGAGCTGGACATGCACCCGTACGACGTGGCCGACCGCAAGGACTCCGCTCAGGAGGAGCACGGCCTGGGCTACTGCAACATCACCAAGTGCTGCACCGAGGTCTGCCCCGAGCACATCAAGATCACTGACAACGCGCTGATTCCCATGAAGGAGCGCGTCGCCGACCGTAAGTACGATCCGCTGGTCTGGCTGGGCAACAAGATCTTCAAGCGTTCCAGCTCGAAGAGCTGACCTCCGCACGGCGGCGCCGCCCACGGGGCTCTCCCCGGGCGGCGCCGCCGTGTTTCCGCAACGTTTCAAGCTGCTCAGACCTTCGTGGCCTTCCGCGCTGTCTCAGGCCGGCGGCGCGATCAGGGACGAGGACGGTTCCAGAGGCCGGTGGAGGTCAGGTGGAGCGGCGGAAGAGACCGCGCTTCTTCTTGCCGGCGTCCTGACCGGGGAGCGGGTAGACCGCCGTCGAGGCCGGCCCCATGGGGGGCTGCTCGCCGGCATCCGGCCGGTTACCCGGGCCGTGGGTCCCCGGACCACCGGGACCGTCAGGACCACCGTGAGCGAGTGGGCCGCCAATGGGGCCGTGGGCTCCCGGACCACCGAACCCTTCAGGGCCGCCCTGAGCCGGCGGGCCACCGACGCCGTGAACTCCGCCGAAGGGGCCTCCGGGGCCACCTCGGGCGGGCTCCTGCGGGAACGGCGCCCCGGGGAACTCCGGCTGCCCCTGCGGAGAACGACCCTCGCGAGGCTCGGGGCCAAGCGCTCCGGGGTTCTCCGGCCCGCCCTGGCCTGGAACTCCCTGACCTGGAGCGTGCTGCCCCGGAACATCCTGCGGCTCGGGTCCGAAAGGCTGGAAATCGCCCTGGGGGCGGTCCGACCGGTTCCGATCATCCTGCGGTTCCTGGCCGAAGGGCTGGGGGCCGTGGAACGCGGCCGCCGGGCCGTCCTGCCCCGCCGGGCCGTAGGGCACCTGCTCCTGGACGGTCTGACCGTACGGGTCGCCGTGGCCGGTGGGCTGCTGCTCGTAGCCGGGCGCGGGCATGTACGCCGTCGTCTGCTCGTAGCCGTAGGGGTACTGCCCGGGGACGTAACCCTCCGGGTAGACGGGAGAGTACATCTGCATCGGGACGAGGCTGATGATCGGCGCGTAGGCCGTGCCGCCCTGGTAGGGGCCGGGAACGAAACCGGGTCCGGCGGCGTAGCCGGGACCGCCGTGATAGGCCATCGGGTCCATCGGGTCGACGCGGGGACCCATCCCCCGGGGGCCGGCCCGGCGGATGGCCGCGGCGTGGGCCAGGCGGCGCAGCCTGCCCTCGAAGATCAGAACGGCGAACAGCACCAGCAGCACCAGGATCAGCGCCGGGATGCCGAGCTGGCGGCTCAGCGTGGCCCCGTCAAACTCGGCGTTCGCGTTGCGGATCTCGGACACCGAGGAGCCCGAGGCGTTCTCGTCGAACGTGGCGCTCTCTTCCGGTGAGGGCGTGGCCGAGGGAAGCGGGGTGTTGGCCGGGAACTGGACGTCTTGTTCCTCGGACGCCGAAGGGCTGGGATCGGTCTCCGGCGGAGCGATCGGGGCCGAGCTCTCCTGGGCCGGCGGAGCGACCGGCTCCTGCGCGGGCGGCGGGGTCGTGGCCTTCGGAGGCTTCGTCGTCGGCGGTACGGTCACCGTGGTGGTCACGGTCTTCTGCGGGACCGGGGTCTCCTCCGCGCCGCCTCCGGGATCCTCGGTGACCGTGACCGTGACGATCGGCGTGGGCTCCTCACAGGGCCCCGCCGGATCGACGTCACATCCGGGGATGTACGACGGGTCGACGACCATCGTCCTGACCGTCGCACCGGCCACGGAGGAACCGGTGAGCGGTGCCACGACGACCAGGAAGGCACCGCTGATCCCCAAAGACATCACAACGGCGGAGACAGCTGCCCTGAGCCGTGCTCGCGTCACCGGTGCCCTCCGTGCAATCAACCATGAACACGTCAAAGAAATACTAGTTGGGCAAAAGTAACAGTAAATCGCCTTTTACAAAACGTGTCGCGAACGACGGCGGCGCTGGATCCTCCGCTGCAGCCAGAGGAGGCCGAGTAGTGCCCCCACCGCTGCTCCCACCGCCGGTAGGCCCCGCACTCCTGTCAGCAGCGGGCTTGACTCGGCGACCGCCCGGACCTGGGTGTTCGGACCGTCGAGATCCTGCGGGAGCGGCGCACCCTGTGGTACGGGGACCTGTGCGGCGGCGGGGAAGGGGCCCGCCGGCGGCAACTGGAGCTGGGGCCCGGTCCCGAGACCGGGCATCTGGCCCGCCCCCGCCACCCCCGCGGAGCCCGGCGGCACCTGCTGCGGTACGCCCGGCATCTGCCCCATGGGCGGCGGCGCTACCTGCTGCGGCACCATCGGTGCCTGGCCACCCGGCGGCTGCGCCATGGGCACCTGCTGTCCCGCTCCCGGGAAGCCGCCCCCCGGGAAGCCGGGACCGACCGGCCCGCCCACTTCCCGTCGTGGCGCACCGGGCCGGCCGGCCTTTCCCTGCCCGCCTGCCCCCGGATGGCCCGGAAGCATCGGCTGCGGCTGCGCGCCGAGCTGACCGGGCGGGACGAGCATGCCCTGACCGGGCTTACCCGGCCGGCCGGGCATGCCCTGACCGGGCTGGACGAGTTGTCCGGCCGGCCACTGAACGGCCCCCGGGTAACCGGGCCCCATCGGCGCCACCATCGGGCGGCGCGCTCCGGGCTTGCCGATCATCGTCTGGCCGCCTGCCGGATGACCGGGTCCCACGGGCGCGAGCATCGGCCTGCCCGCCCCCTCGCGGCGCGCGCCGGACCGGCAGGCCGCCCGCCGTTTCCCGGACATCTTCCGCCCGGCCGTCCCGCGTCCCGCGTGAGCCCCCACGGCCGGATGGTTCCTACCGTTCTGCCGCTGAAGGGGATGTTCCTCAGGTGTTCTCACCGGCTGCGGTGCGGCGTCGGCCGGGCCGTGGCCGGCCACACCGCCGCTCGTCCCCGGTACGGCGCCCGGAACGGCGGCGTCGGCGGGAAGCCTCGTTCCCGGCCGAACCGAGCCCTCGGGAGCCACCGGGGCCGAGGGAACAGCCGGGACTGAGGGGGCAGCCGAGGTCGAGGGAGCTCCCGAGGTCGAGGGCACGGCCGTGCTCCCACCCACACCCGTAGCGGCACCCGCCACGACCGAACGCGGCGCCTCGGGGACCGACGCCTTTTCCAGAACGTCGAAAAGGAAGGCCAGTGTGCGCTGCTCGACCTTCTCCGCCTCCGACGCGCCGGGGGCGATCTTCGGAGCCCAGCCCCGCTCCCCGACTGCCTGGGGAGCGTTGAGAACCAGGTCGGCGCCACCGAGCGTCTCCACGCCCGCGCGCGGACCCGCGGGCCGGGCCGGCGCGGCATCTCCCAGATGGATCCTGGAAGGGCCGGAGATTTCCGGGGCACCGGAGCCGCCACGCGAGGGCGGCGCCCCGGCACTCACCCCGGAGACGGACCCGGGCATCTCCCTCTGGGCACGGGCGAGCTCCGGGCTCCCGGCGGCGCCCCGGATCTGCGGCGTCACCACGTCCGGACTCCCGGCGGTGCCCCCGGCAGTGCCCCCGGCAGTGCCCCCGGCAGTGCCCCCGGCAGTGCCCCCGGCAGTGCCCCCGACGGTGCCCCCGACGGTGCCCCGCACCTGCCGGGTCACCACATCCGACTCCTTGAGTGCGCCCTGCCCCTGCTGCACCGTCTCCCCAGCGGGTCCGCGCATCCGGGCCATCGCGGTCAGCGTGATGTCCCGCGGACGCTCCGGCGCGGCGAGCAGCACGTCGACGAGCCCGCCGTCGGCGGGCAGGTCACCGACCGAGCAGACCGCCGTCCCCTTGGGAAGCGGGGTCGCGGGCCCGGTCGCCACCGGACACTCGATGCCTCTGAGGGCGTCGGCGGGGGTCGTCACGACCGCCAGCCGCGCGCCGGCGCCCGGCCCTCGCAGGCGGATGCGGAAGCGGATCACCTCGTCGGCGCGGCTCCACCGTGCCCACGTACCGGGGGCGGCGGCCAGGTCGAGGGGCGACTCGGCCGGCTCGGCCGGCTGGGCGGCGTACACCCCCGAGGCACCGCCGAGGATGAGCACCCCCGCTCCGACCGCCGACACGAGCCGAGTACCACGCCACCATACGGTCACCGCATATCTCCGTTCCCCGGGTACGGACACGCGACATCGCCACGTCCAGTAGCAGTTATGTCACGGTGCGGAGACGATCAATCCTTATTGAACCGACCTTGCCCATCGTTGAGACGACCTTGTACCGCCCGCACGATTGGAAGGTCCGCGGGCAGCCACGCCACGTCGTAGAGCTCGTCCATCTTCAGCCAGCGCAGATCCAGGTGCTCCCTGGTCTCCGGCCTGCCCTCGGCGATCACCGCGAACCAGACCCGCAGGACGTAGCCGCCGGCGAGCGCCCAGTCGCCGCCGACCCGCTCGCCCACCTCGATCAGTACGCCGAGCTCCTCCTGGCACTCCCTGACCAGCGCCGTGTGCTCGTCCTCACCGGGATCGACCTTGCCTCCCGGCAGCTCCCAGCCACCGGCCAGCTCGGGAGGATCGGCGCGCTGGGCGGCGAGCAGCCTGCCCTGGCCGTCGACGATGGCGGCGCCCACAACGACCTTTTCCGTGACTCCTCCGCTCCCCGAGGAGAGCGGCTTCTCGCTCCCCCGGCCGAGTTGGGCGATGGTCAGAACACCGGAACCGTAACAGGAGGCGACTCACCTGCCGGGTAGGCCAGGCCGTCCCCTCGCCGAACATGACGCCCCCGATTCTGTCAGCCCTGCTCCCTCAACTTGAGTTGCTCCAGGATCTGGGGGTGTTGCAGCGGTCGGGTGAACCCCACGATCCCGGTGCGTTCCCGATAGGTGGTGACCTTGATCGGCCCGCAGAGCCGGCATCTCGCCTCGACCATCTTGCCCGGCGACACCACCAGGCCCACGTGCCCGGGACGGTCGGGGCCGGTGCCGGGACCCGAGTTGAAGAAGACGAGATCACCCGCCTGTTCCTGCCCCGCGGAGACCTGCACGCCGAACGGCCACTGGCCGAACGTGGTCCGCGGGATGGTCAGGCCAACACTCCGGTAGGCCATGTAGATGATCCCCGAGCAGTCGTAGCCGGCGGGCCCGGTGCCGCCCCAGATATAGGGCTTGCCGCGCTGGGCCAGCGCGTACTGCAGGATCGCGGCCACCGTACCTGTCGGCGCCGCCTCCAGCATGGGTTCGTCGCAGCTGTCGTCCGCCTCGGGCGGGGTGGCGACCTCGCCGTCCTTGGCGTACTTCTCGGCGATCTCCATGACCTGGTCGACGTACCACCAGGCGCGGTTGTAGACGAACAGCGAACGCCGTACGTTCTCCGGCGCGCCGTTCCGCTTCAGCATCTTCGCCGCGCCTAGGATGGCGTCAGCCGGGTTGTACACGTCGGCCCAGCCGTCTCCGTCGCCGTCGGAGGCGTAGCCGTTGAACGTGGACGGGATCTTGATCTTGGCCTTACCGCCCCAGGTGCTGATGAGAAACTGCATCGGCCCGGCGGCGCCCGCGTAGTTGACGCCGCTGCGCACGCCGGGGAGTGTGGAGCGTCCGTGGTCGGTCTCGCGCTTGCCGACCCCGGCGAGCACGTTCCACTGCACGCCGACCTTCTGCCCGTGCTCGCGGTAGAGCTTCAGGTACTCCTCGGGGATGTCGGACGTCGCGGTCTCCGACTCGTCGCCCACCGTCTGGACGTTCTTCCCGCAGTCGGGTTGCGCCTGCCCGGTGATGGAGGGGAACGAGGGGAAACCACTGATCATCATCATCGGCGCCATGATCAGCGTGATCATGCAGAGTCCGGCGACTCCGAGGACCAGCGCGAGGCGGAGATGTCTGTTCTCCCTCATGAGGTTCCGCCGTTCATCCGGCCACGCCGGTCTCGGAAGGCTGTTCGTCTCCCTCCTGGCCGGAATCCGCCGGCTGGAGGTCGTGGACCCGCCACTCGGCACCGACCTGGATAAGCGTGACGGCGTACTCCGCGGTCCTCTCGTTCACCCCGCTCTTGGCCGTGACGTTCTGGGTGCCGACGACCACGAACACCACCGAGGCGCTGTTGATCTGCCGGATCTCCTTCACCCGCGCCGCGCCGACCGAGACGACCTCATCGGCCCTGTTCGCCTCGACTGTGCCCGGCGAGGTGACCGTGCGCAGCAGCACCCCGGAGAACTCGGCCGTGGTGTAGCCCTTCAGGCGGTCGCCGTAGACCGCCGGGTCCTCGTCGTAGCTGAACGTGCCGTACTCGGCGGTGAAGCGCTGCGCGTAGTCGGCGGCGGCCGCCAGCTCCTGCTTGGTCATCGGCAGGTAGGAGTAGACGTCGAAGGGCGCGTTGCTGGCCGTCGCCTCCGGGCGCGTCGGCTCCGCGACCGGCTCCCGTCCCGATGCCACGGTACGGGTGGCCCCCGCGGGCTCTGTCAGGTTCTCCACCCCGTCGCCCTCCGGCCACATGGTCAGGTAGACGCCGACCGCTGCGAGCACCGCGACCAGCACCGCGAAGACGACTCCCCGCCGGCTGCCTCCCTCGGTCAACGTCAGTCCCTGTCCGGGTTGGACGGGCGAAGCCAGAACGGCGGCGGCTCACCGGCGTCACCACCGCGCTCCGCTCGCCTGGTGATCCAGAGCGGTGGCGCCTCGGACGACCTGCCTCCGGCGTCCCGGTTCCGCGAACCGCCGGAGGAACTCCGCGAGCCGCCGAAGATGCTCTCGCCCGACCTCGAACCGCCCGAGCCCTTCGAGCCCGAAGAGCCGCGGGAGGAGTTGCCGTTACGCGACCCCGAGCCGGAGCCGCCTCGCGAGGAGCCGCCGAAGATGCTGCCGCCCGACCGGCCGCCACCCGAGGACGGCGCGGCGGGCCTGACCGCCGAGGGGCCGGACGATCTGCCCGCCGAGGACGCCCCGTTGCCCGAGGAGCCGCCCTGCGGCGCCCAGCCTCCCGACGAGCCGCCGAACCAGCCGCCGGAACCACGTCCCGAGGACCCTCCGGACCTGGTGGGGGGCGCGCCGCCACCGGTACCGGCACCGGACAGGTTGAGCGGTGGCGCCGCGCCCGGGCGGGCCGCGGTGACCGGGCGTCCGGTGCCCTTGCGCCGCCCCGCCGCCTGGGAGTCGGTGTCGAGCGGCGCCGGTTGCGCGCCGACCGGGACCCGGGTGCCCGACGGGGTGGCCGGCGTGGCGCCGTCCTCGCCGCGTCCCCTGCCCTGGGCGACCGTGGCGGCGGCCGCCGCGCCGACGGAGGCTCCGCCGGCCATCGCGGCCGCCTGGAGCATCGGCTCCGCCTTGCGCATGCCCCAGCGGCCCACCCTGGCCGCCGCGACCGGCGGCAGCGCGGACGCGGCCCGCTGCAGGGTCGGCGCGGTGGCCGCGTCGCCGAGCATCCGGGTGGTGAGCGTGTGCCCGTCCATCGAGGCGAACAGGTGCTGGAAGGGCCGCCGGTAGAAGAACACGGCGATCGTCAGGATCGCCATGAACATGACCTGCATGCCCCACGGCATCGCGGTGGAGATGATCAGCGCGTAGCCGTACACGAGCACGCCCAGGACGAGGGCCAGCACCGCCTGTCTGAGCAATGTGCCGATCAGCATCTCCACCCAGCGCATGGCGATGATCCGCCCGGACCCCGGATGGACGCCGATCAGCAGGAAGACCGGCGCGAGGATCAGCAGCAGCAGGAACCCGACCTTGAGCACCAGCAGCGAGACCGCCACCAGGAAGATCAGTAGCCCCGCGACCACCGCGGCCATGAAGGCGCCGATCGCGACCCCCAGCCGGTTCGTCCAGTCCTTGCCCTGGAAAAGGGGGAAGATCGGCGTGTTCTGCAGCTTGTCGGCGACCTCTGTCTCGTATCGTGCCTGGTGAAAGCCCACTTCGGGCGCCTGCTGCGCCTTCAGCTCGGCCGCGTCGATCGTCTGGATCTCCAGCAGTTTGGCGCCGAACACCTTGATGACGGGGGCGTCGGCGTCGGCCGTGCCGAACTGGCCCATCAGCCACGGCTTGCAGACCAGGGTGGACCAGAGCGCGTCGGAGTTCTGCTCGACTCCCGGCACGCCGCTCTGGCCGTATCCACCGCCCTGGACCTGCGGGTTGGCGTCGCCCTTGGCCGGCAGGCAGGAGGTGCCGCCCGCACCGGGCAGCCCGGAGAAGGCGGAGTTGACCACCTCTCCGGTCTTGTCGGTGACGACCTTGCCCAGCCCCGTGAGGTCTCCGGGGCGGCTGAAGAACCAGACGGCCACGGTGACCGCGAGGACCATCCAGATGACGCCCTCGGCGGTGGTGGTGGCGCGCTTGCGGATCAGCCCGTACCAGGCCAGCCAGACCGCGCCGAGGATCACCAGCGGCCGCAGGTACGGCCAGTACATGGCGTCGGCCAGGCGGACCACGATGTCGTCGACGACGTTCTTGATCGACTCCAGCGGCCCCTCGGTGGCGGCCGCCTGGTAGGTGGTGATGGTCAGCCGGTCCAGCGCCTTGGCCCACAGGAAGACCGTGTTGGCCATCGCGTTGCCCATCACCGCCGCGATGTCGTCACAGCCGAGCTGGTGGGTGTGCCAGAACTGGCCGCTCATGCCGTAGGTCGCGTAGTTGCCCTGAACCGCGGGAACCTCCGCCTGGGCGCCCGGCTGCGCGGGGTCCGGGACCGGCGGCTTGATCAGGCCGTCCACACCTCCCGCGACGATGTCAGGGGACAGGTCGGGTGACATGTCGCAGGGCGCGGCGGCGACGGCCGTGGACGCCTCGTCGGGGAACACCATTGGCAGCGCGAGGAACGCGGCCAGTGCCACCAGCCCGATGGCGATCCGCCTGCCCAGCCTTCCCCTGCGGGAATCCCTCTTGCGAGAGCCCTTCATGACCGCACCTCCAGCGCCGCAGCCCCCGGCCCATCGACTCTGTCGCCCCCAGGGAGATCATGCACTTTCTCGTCGGGTTTGTCGTGGGTAGGGTTCGTATCCAGCCAGCGCAGCAGCTCGTCCGAGATCAGGTCCACCCCGATACGGCCTGCTCGGCCGTCCAGATCCCGGAAGACGCACTCACCGTTACCGAGCGAGCGCAGCACCGCCTTGTGCTCCTCGGACGCCTCGACACCGAGCAGCGCCATCACGTGCTCCACCTCGACCCGCTCGGTGGAACGGAACGCGAACACCGAGGAGAGGCAGTTCGTCACCTGCTCGCTCAGCAGGTCACCGGCGTTCTGCGAGACCAGGACCAGCGCCGTGTTGCGGGAGCGGCCCATCCTGCTGACCTCGGGCACCAGCTTGGCGCCCTCGGGAGTGGAGGTGATCGCCCATGCCTCGTCCAGGAAGATCGCCTTGGGGGTCCGCCGGTCCAGGCCGTTCATCAGACCCCGCGCGAACTGCGCGACGAGGTAGAGCAGCGCCACCGACAGCCGCTGCTCGTAGGAGTAGTCGTCGCGGCCGGTGGAGGCGTCGGGCAGCGTCAGACCGCCCAGGGTGAAGACGGTGGTCCAGCCCTCGGTGTCGATCTGGTCGCCGCCAGAGGGGTCGAAGCAGAGCCTGGCCAGATGCATGTCGGACATGGAGCGGAGCACCGCGCCCAGGTTCTTGGAGGCGGCGTCGTCCGTCTGCTCCAGGAAGTCGACCACCTTGCCCAGCGACGGGTCCTCGGCGTTGGAGACCGCGGCGACCGCCTGGATCATCGCCGACTCGCGCTCCTCTGACATGCGCGGCAGCAGCAGGCGCAGGGTCTCGGTGGCCATCGTCTTCTTGGCCGCGAGGTCGTCGCCGAAGGAGAACGGGTCGAGCAGGCCCGGTGCCGCGGAGCCGAGCGGGATGATCCGTGCCTTCCTGCCCCGCTTCCGCAGTAGCTGGACCAGCGAGTCGGCGTCGCCCTTGGGGTCGATGACCGCGACCGTCACCCCGCGCAGCGCCATCTGGTAGATCATCAACAGCGCCAGCGTGGTCTTGCCGCCGCCGGGTTCGCCGGTGATGGCGATGGCCGTAGGCCGGTTGCGCGTCGCCGCCACCAGCGGGTCGAAGTGCACGATGCTGCGCGCCCGGCCCAGGGTCTCCCCTACGTACGGGCCCATCCAGCCCGAACCGCCCTCGTCCGTCCGGTCACCCAGGTCGACGGTGGCGGTGGCCATGCCGCCCGCGATGGTGCGCAGCGGCTGCCGCTGCGCGTAGGCGTTGACCCTGACCCGCTCGCCCGGCAGCGTCTCGCAGAACAGCGAGAACTGGTCGCCGGTGGAGTTGACGATGTCGATGCCCATGTCGCGGTAGTGCTCCACGACCGCCTCGACCCGCTGCACGCAGATCTCCTCGGTCGGGGCCGACACGATCAGCCGGTGCCAGCCGTACACGAACGGCAGGCGCTCCTTGGTGATTCCGTGCTCCAGCATCCGGGCCGCGTCGATCTGCTCGGCCAGGGCCAGCGGCGCCTCCGCCCCGGCCTCGCGGATGTGGATGTCCATGTCACGGGCGTGGGCGAGCTGGCGCGCCACGTCCTTGCTCGCCTTGACCGGCGGGATCAGCCGCATCCTCGAACTGATCTCCACCGGGAAGGGCAGCTGGTCGGCGAAGTGCATCCAGGGTTCGCCGTCGGGGAAGGGCATCAGGTCGGGGAAACGGGCGAAGGACATGTGCGCCACGTAGGAGTCGCCGTGCGGCTGCTCGATCCGGAGCAGCGCCCTGCCGTTGTGGATCTGCCCCTCGACCAGGGACTCGATCTCCCCCTGTCCCCACCGCCGCTTGGGGCTGGCCGAGGCAGGAGGGTCGCCGAGGGAGCCGGTCGTGGCGTGCTGGAACAGCCAGGCGAGCTCGACGGAGCTGGCGTGCCTGGCGTACAGGGCGCTGGCCGACAGTGCCCTGCCCAGCCGCTCCGCCTGCTCGGACCACTTGGCGATCTCCGCCTTGGGGACGTGGTCGTCCTCGATGCCCAGGGCCTTCTCGCTGCGCTGGTAGAAGCCGAAGAGCTGGGAGAGGACCCCGGTGCCCAGTTGCCTGCCGCGCGTGCCGAGCCGCACGCCGAGATAGACCTCCTTGGTCCAGAAGTCCTTGGCCCAGACGTGCCGGTACATGTCCTCCAGGTAGTCGCGCCAGCCGGGGCCCTCGTCGGAGGTGGCGTTCAGCGCCATCGCCCATTCGGCGGCCGGGTAGGTGCGGTGCGCCACCCGCAGGTGCACCTCGGCGTCCGGCATCCGGATGGCGGCCAGCGCGATCGTGATGTTGGTGGCCAGCGCCTCCCGCTCCTCGGGAGTGATGAACTCGTAGCTCACGGTGGGAAGCCTGAAATAGGCCCAGACCGACGAGTCGGTCAGCAGGATCCGGTCGTCGAAGTACCGGACGGCGAGGCGGCTGCGCGCTCGGGACGCACGGCTCACAGGCCCTCCCCCACCGGTCGTACGGCCCTGCCCGCACGCCTGCCCGCGCGGCCTCCGGCCCACCCGCTCACCCGCACCTCGTCACGCCCGTTCACCACGTCTTCTCGCGCCCGGGGGATCACTGAGCTAGTTCCTCCTCGCTGGGTCGACCCGCCTGCACCGTTCCGAAGCCCGCCACCACGACACCCGCCAGGGCGAGGTACGCCCGGCGGCCCGGCGCCCTCAGGTGGGACGGTTCCACCCGATCGGCCCTGCCGGGAGCCAGCGCGTCCTCCCAGGGGACCCTGACGATCGCCCGGCACCTGCCCCGCGCGACCGCCTCCGCCTGCTCCACGTCCTCCATGCTGCGGCGGCTCACCCCGTTGACGACCATGACCGCCCGGCGACGGAGGTCCGCGCAGCCGTGCCCGTCGAGCCACTCGTAGGTCATGGCCACCGCGTCGGGCCCGTCCTCACTGGCCGGGACGACGAGGACGAGCTGATCCGCGTAGGGGAGCACCCGCGCGGCCAGGGCCGCCGCCGGGTCCATGACGATCATCTTGTAGTACCGGTCGAGCGTGTCCATGGTCTGGCCGAGCCGCCGGTCGGAGAAGAGCGTGCGGTCGGACAGGCGCTGCTCGGCACCGGCGTCGGTGTCCCCGGCGAGAACCTCCAGCCCCGAGGCACAACGGCTGGTGTAGGCCCGCATGCCCAGGTATCCCTGGACGTTGTCGAGGCCGGCGAGCAGGGAGCTCAGGGTCTCGGGCGACTCGCCCTGGATCCGGCTGGACAGGGCGTGGGAGCCGGTGCTGGCGTCGACCGCGAGAATCCGGTCCTCCCGGTAGCGGGCGAGGGTGTGGCCAAGCATGAGCGCGGTCGTGGTCTGCCCGGCGCCGCCGGTGCAGCCCAGCACCACCACCCGGCGGCTGCCGCTGAACACCGCCCTGGCCCGTGCCTCGTCGATCTCCGAGCCGTCCGTACGGCCGCCGCCCCCGGGCCCGATCACCACCTGGGCCAGCCGCCGCCAGCCGCCCGAGGAGTCCCTGCCGACCACCGACTCCACCCGGCGGACCCTGGCCCCCGCCTCGCCGGCCGAGGAGGTGGGCACCTGCACCACGGGGGCCACCGGATCTGCCTTCGCCGTTCCCGAGGGGACCGCGCGGATCGACATGCCGGCACCGGTCTGGACGCCGGTGTCCCCCGGGATGCCGGGACCCGCCTGCGTCCCGGTGGGCCGCTCGGGCGGCCATGCCTTCGAGGCGTCGGCCGCCCGGCCGATCGGGGTGGGCCGCCCCCTGCGGTGCTGGCGCCGGGCGCTCCTGTCGTCCGGCGAGAGTTCGGCCGCCTCAGCGTCACGGCGTCCGGCCGGCGCCGGTCCGACGAACCTGGGCACGAAGGACGGAACGGCCGGGGCGGAGGGCTTCTCCACGGGGTCGGGCACGACGGCCGGCCTCTCGGCGGGCGCCGTACGGCCCTTGGCGGGTGTCTCCACCCGGGCCGGCTCCGGAGCCGAGGGGGAGGGCGGCGGCACGGCCGGGGCCTCGGGACGGTCCCGGACGGGAGAGCGCGAGGCGGGCACGGAGATCTCCGGAGACGCCTCGGGCTCGGACGGGGCGGGTTGCGCGGGCGGGGCGGCGGCGCGCTGAGCCTCGGCGGAGGCGGCGAGCCTGCGCAACCGCCGCAGCGCCTCGGTGCTGATCGGAGCCTCCGGCGTGTCCGGCGTGCCGGGCGTCGCCGGGGTGCCCTCGGCGTGCTCCCGTGCGGGAGCACGGTCCCGCTGGGCCGCGGGCCGGTCGGCGGGAGCGTCGGCGATCGGCCGCGAGGGCGGCCCCAGGACCGGCGTGTCCGGCGGGGAGGTGACGGTCTCGGCCGGAGCCGGCTCCGGGGACGCGACGGGCAGCGAGGCGCGGGGCACCGCGGACAGGACGGGGACGACCGGGGCCGGCTCGGCCGCCGCGGTCTGGGCGAGGGCCGGGGCGGTGCCCTGACGGAGTGCGCGAGCCTCGCCCCAGGCGACGCGCTCGCGGGCGACCGGGGCGGTGGCGGCGGCCGCCGCCGCGGCGGCCACGGCAGGACGCACCTCGCGCGAGCGTGCGGCGGCGCGCTTGGACTGGGCGTGGCGGGCCTTGCGCGACGCCTTGACCCGGACCGAGGCGGGCCGCGGCGCGGCCCGCCAGATCCGGCCGTTCAGCGCGATCTCGGCGGGCTCGGAGATGGGAGCCATCCGGCACCAGGTGCGCGGCTCGCCCACGTAGCGCATCTGCGACTGGAGCAGCTCGGTGAGCCGCTTGCTCTCGATCACCGGCCGGGTGGAGAGCCAGGTGACCACACCGGGCGGCACCAGGTAGAGCACGTGCCAGGGGGCCGCGAAGGGCAGGCCGAGCAGGTAGAGCAGGAGCGACCACGGAGCCAGCACTCCCACGAACCCACCGATCCAGACGATCGGGAGCGGCGTCGGCAGCCGTAGGTCGTACAGCTTGTAGAGCCGCTTCTCGATCCTCCAGATATTGGTGTACGTGGGCAGGTCCACGTGATCCTCCTCTCCGCCTCTCCTTGTTTGACCGTTTGGAGGCGGTCTCAACCCCCCGAGATGCCCAGTGCGCCCGCGATCGCCTTGGCAGTCACCTCGATGATGTTCGGCACGTAGAAGATCACTCCGATGGCGATCGCCAGGATGATGAACTGAACGAACCTGGTGATCTCACGGGTGAAGAGGAAGAAGAGGGCCACCACCGAGACGATGACGAGGAAGAGCGGTGCGAAGAAACTGCGGAGGAAGTCAGCGAGGCCTTCTGTGTTGACGCCTGCCGGAGGGGCTGTGGGCTGAGCGAACTCCATGGCGCTCAGCAGCATGGTCTTGAGAATCACTTCTTGTCCTCCGTACTCACGATCGCGGCCCCCGGGCGGCGACGGGCCCGCGACGCACTCGCGCGCGAACCCGAACCGGCGGCTCGTCGATCAGGGGGGGTCTGCTCACCGTGGACCGGCACCATTCGATCATGCGCTACCTCGCCACAGATCGATACGCACCACGAATGTCCTTGACGAACCACTTGTCGCCTTGCTTGACCACGGTGAGCAGATAGGCCTGCTCGAGCTTGCCTTCCATCTGGCCGGGATCCGCGGGTTCCGGGTCGGTGGACTGCCTCGCCTTTGACGGCACACCCCACAGGACCGTCGCGGTCACCTCGCGGGTGGCTCCCCCTCCGAGGGGCACGGCGAGCTCTTTGAGCTGCAGGAAGGTGAACGCGCCGCCGAATCCCTCCAGGGTGATCCCGGCGTCGGCGTAACGCTGCAGCGAGGCGGTGTCGCTCGCCGCGTAGGCCTTGAAGAAGTCCTCCATCGGGGTGCGCAGCTCCTGCTCCGCGGCGCGGTCACGCTCGGGTGCGGCCTTGGGCGGCAGGGCGGCCGCCTTCGGCGCCGGCAGGATGCCCGGACGCCCCGCGACGACGAACCTCTTCGCGGATCGGTCGTGGTAGACGGGCACCGACAGCAGCTGGCGGCGGTTGTCCGACTGGTAGAGGACGGTGACGACCGCGTTGTCCGCGTCGACGACCTCGATCCCGTACGGTTGCACCGCGCCGGCGCTCATCCGGCCGAAACCGTCCCAGCCGAACTGCGGCTCCGTGCCTTCGGGCAGGTAGGGGGCGAGCCGCGACCTTCTCTCCTCAAGGCGGGCCCCGTCGAAGTTCAGGTAGACCTCGGCGAACTGGGTCGCGAAGGCGGACCCCTGGGCGGTGGGGAACCCGCTGTCGGAGGCGGGCGCCGCACCTGAGGGGGCGTTCTGCTGGGTGAAGCGCTCGAAGGGCGCGCGGACCCCGTTCACCACGATGACGACTATCAGCGCCCAGAGCACGGCGCGGCCGGTCCACACCAGCCAGCGACCGCCTCCACCGGACCAGCGGCCCCGCGACGCGCCCCGCCCACGCGCCGGAGCGCGGCCGAGATCGGGGTCGTCGGGAAAGTCCGGGTATGCCGACAGCTCAGGGTCGCCAGCGATCCGGGGATCACGCTGGACCGTCGACCTTCGAGCCATCACGCCTCCGCTCGCGTCAATCCTCGGCCGCACGGTGTCGTATCGCCGCCAATCCCGTTGGCCATGGTGACGCACTTACTCTAGCCGCCCCGCCGATTCTTCCAGGAAAGCCACGCCTATGCTGCAGGCATCGCGATGACTGAGCAAACCCGGTCTGGAACCCCGGCGAGACCGGCGATGCCGCCGATGCCCGATGAAAAGTGCATTACCCCTGGCCAGCGCGTGGGTCGATTACTCAAACGCCACGCATTGCTAACTGGACGGTTCCCGGACTGTCGCGACCTGCACATTTAACCCGAAATACGTCACCCAGTGTCACAACCCCACGGAATGGCCTCGTTCCCCGGTCCAAACAACGACCGGGCCGCGAGGGCGCCCACCGGCGCGTCGGCTTTCCGCTCGGTGCGACCTCCGGTGCCGCCGGGCCGAGGAGGCCGTCGCCCCGGCCCGGCATTGTGACGATCATCGGCGGACGACCGCGCGGACGTGACGCGGCCGCTTTCGGCCGAGCCGGCCGGGCGAACCTCGTACGACAGGAGAAGGCCCCCGCTCGATCGGGCGAGCGGGGGCCTTCCGGGCGATCGGTCAGACGTTGAAGCGGAACTCCACCACGTCGCCGTCGCGCATGACGTAGTCCTTGCCCTCGATGCGGGCCTTGCCGGCCTGGCGGGCGGCGGCGATGGAGCCGGTCTCCACCAGCTCGGCGAAGGAGACGATCTCGGCCTTGATGAAGCCGCGCTGGAAGTCGGTGTGGATGACCCCGGCCGCCTCGGGGGCGGTGGCGCCCTTGGGGATCGTCCAGGCCCTGGTCTCCTTGGGGCCCGCGGTCAGGTAGGTCTGCAGGCCCAGGGTCTCGAAGCCCACCCTGGCCAGCTGGGCCAGGCCCGACTCCTCCTGGCCGACGGACTGCAGGAGCTCCAGCGCCTCGGCGTCGTCGAGCTCGACGAGCTCGGACTCGATCTTCGCGTCGAGGAAGACGGCCTCGGCCGGTGCGACGAGCGCCGAGAGCCGGGCCCGGAGCTCGGAGTCCGTCAGCTCGTCCGCGTCGAGGTTGAAGACGTACAGGAAGGGCTTGGCGGTCAGCAGGTGCAGCTCGCGCAGTTCCTTCGGATCGATCCCCGCACCCTTGGCGCCGGCGTACAGGGTGGTGCCACCGTCGAGGAGCTTGAAGGCCGCCTCCGCCGCGTCAAGCGCAGACTTGCGATCCTTGTTGGTCCGAGACTCCTTCTGGAGGCGGGGAATCGCCTTCTCCAGGGTCTGCAGGTCGGCGAGGATCAGCTCGGTGTTGATCGTCTCGATGTCGCGCCCGGGGGCGACGTCGCCGTCCACATGGGTCACGTCGGGGTCGCCGAAGACCCGGATGACCTGGCAGATCGCATCGGTGTCGCGGATGTTGGCGAGGAACTGGTTACCCCGCCCCTGTCCCTCCGAGGCACCGCGGACCAGCCCGGCGATGTCCACGAACTCCACCTTCGCCGGCAGGATCCTCGCGGACCCGAAGATCTCGGCCAGCTTCTCAAGACGCGGGTCGGGAACGCCGACGATGCCCACGTTGGGCTCGATGGTGGCGAACGGGTAGTTCGCCGCCAGGGCGTTGGCGGTCTTCGTCAGCGCGTTGAAAAGCGTTGACTTGCCGACGTTGGGCAATCCGACGATGCCGATGCTCAAGCTCACGTGAGCCGAGTTTACGCGGAATGACCCACTGCTAACCGCCACCGGCAGGTCACAGGGTGGTGGACATCCTCTTCGGGCGCCCGCCGGCGGTCTGGCACCGATCGAGGCCGTCCGGGCGACTCTCCCCGGTTCGGCCAGGTTCGGAGACGATGCCGCGGCTCCCGGTCCGGCCCCGGGCGCCTTCGGAAGGCGTGTCGGCGCGCCAGAAGTGATCGGGCCTGGAATCATGCCGGGGTGGACGTCATGGCGCTCTCCTTCCAGCTCGCGGTGGGCCTCGCCGCGGGGCTCGCGATCGGCTTCCTGCTGGGCCGGGCGCGCGCCTCCTCGGGAGCCGCCGACGTCATCGCGCGCCTGGCCGACGCCGAGGCCCGCGCGAAGATCGCCGAGGAGAAGGTCGTCTACATCGAGGAGCAGCTCTCCGAACGCTTCCAGGCCCTGTCGAGCCGGGCGCTCGATGTCAACAACCTGCGGTTCCTGGAGCTGGCCGAGACGAGGCTGGCCGCCAACCGGGTCGAGGCGGCCGGTGAGCTGGAGCAGCGCAAGCAGGCGGTCGAGCACCTGATCGAGCCGTTGAAGGACACCCTGGCCCGCGTCGAGACGCAGCTGCGCGACACGCAGACCGGCCAGCGGGCCGCCCACGCGGAGTTGGCCAAGCACATCGACGTCGTCCGCGAGAGCAACGAGCAGCTCCGCGCCCAGACGAGCTCCCTGGTACGGGCCCTGCAACGCCCCGAGGCCCGGGGCCGGTGGGGAGAGCTCCAGCTCCGCAGGGTCGCCGAGATCGCCGGGATGCAGCGGTTCTGCGACTTCGACGAGCAGGTGAGCGTCACCACGCCGGACGGCGTGCTACGGCCCGACATGGTGGTACGGCTGGCCGGCGGCAAGAACATCGTGGTGGACTCCAAGGTCTCCCTCGCCGCCTACCTGGAGGCCGCCGAGTCCGCCGACCCCGGCCACCAGTCGGCCCGGCTCGACTCCCACGCCCGTCACGTGCGCGAGCACGTGGACCGGCTGGCCGCCAAGACCTACTGGCAGGCGTTCAACCCGGCGCCGGAGTTCATGGTGCTGTTCATCCCCGGCGAGGCGTTCCTCGCCCCGGCGCTGGAGCGCGACCCCGCCCTGTTGGAGTACGCCATGCGGCGGCGGGTCCACATCGCCACCCCCACTACGCTGATCACCATGCTCCGCACCGCGCAGTACGCCTGGCAGCAGGCCGCGCTCAGCGAGAACGCGCGGGCGATCTTCGAGGTCGGCAAGGAGCTGTACGAGCGGCTGAGCAGCATGGGACGTAACGTCGACGCTCTGGGCCGCTCGCTGAACCGGGCCGTGGAGTCGTACAACAGGACCGTCGGCTCGCTGGAGACCCGGGTGCTGGTGAGCGCGCGCAAACTAAACGATCTGGGACTGGTCGAGACCGATCTGGACAGGCCGCAGGCGGTCGAGGACCTGCCGCGCGCGCTGACCTCGCCGGAACTGCTCGCGGAAGAGGAGCCAAGCTCGCCTCTCGTATCCCGCCTGAACGGTAGGTTGGCCAACGACCTGCCCTGAAACTGTTCTCCCAAGGCGCCGACGGCCGGACACTGGAGGCGACGGGGTTGACGACGTGGGGTCCGAGGTCATGGGGAGCGAGTGGTGGACGAGCGAGGCGGCCCACAGCCGGCCGGCGGGGTGATCGTATGAGTGAACTTGGCCGGACCACCGGCGGCGTCCGGCTGACCGTCCGGGGCGCGCTGGCCCTCGTGCTGGCGTCCACGCTGGTGGGCAGCGTGCTGCAGGCGCTGTTCGGGGTGGCGGCGCTGACCGGGGCGGCGTTCGTGGCCGGCTGCGTGGCCGCGGCGGCGCTGGTGAACCGCAGGGACCTGCTGACGCTGGTGGTCTCTCCGCCCCTGGTCTTCTTCGTGACCACCGTGCTCATCGAGGCGGTCCGTTCCCTGTTCGCGTCCACGCCCGTCCAGGCCTTCGGCCTGGGCATGTACACCGCGCTCTCGCAGGGGGCCCCGTGGCTGTTCGGCGGCTCGCTCCTGGTGCTGGTCATCGCCTGGCGCCGCGGTCTGACCCACTGCGTCCGTGAGCTGCGCGACGAGCTCAGAGCCGGCAAGGCCTCCGTTCCCGCGCCGAGGAGCGGCGAGGGCGCCTTCGCCCCCGAGCCCGAGGGGTACTTCGAGCCCAAGGTGTACGGCACACCGCGCGAAGGCTCCTGACTGCCGGGCACGAGATCTCACCGCCGGGCACGAGATCTCCCGGCCGGCCGTGGCCTGCCGCGACGGGCCGGGCGCGGCACCGTGCCCGTAGCGGCGGAACCCCTCGAACAGCGGTGCGGTCAGGCCGTGACGCGCAGGTCCTTGCGCAGCTCGTGCGGGAGCGCGAAGCGCACGCTCTCCTGGACGGACTCGACCTCTTCGACGTCCTCGAAGCCATGCCTGGCGAGGCGGGCCAGGACTTCGGTGACGAGTTCCTCCGGCACCGAGGCGCCGCTCGTCACGCCGACCGTGGTGACACCGTCGAGCCAGGCGTCCTCGATGAACGCGGCGTCGTCGACGAGGTAGGAGGCGTCGGCCCCGTGGTCGAGGGCGACCTCGACCAGCCGCTTGGAGTTGGAGGAGTTCTCCGAGCCGACCACGATGACCAGCTCCGCCTGTGCGGCGATCTCCTTGACGGCGACCTGACGGTTCTGGGTGGCGTAGCAGATGTCGTCGCTCGGCGGGTCGATCAGGTTCGGGAAGCGCTCCTTGAGACGGGAGACCGTCTCGACCGTCTCGTCCACGGAGAGCGTGGTCTGCGACAGCCAGACCAGCCGCTCGGGGTCCTTGACCCGCACGGCGCCGACCGACTCCAGACCGTCGACGAGCTGGATGTGGTCGGGTGCCTCGCCCGCGGTGCCCTCGACCTCCTCGTGGCCCTCGTGGCCGATGAGGAGGATGTCGTAGTCCTGGGAGGCGAAGCGCCTGGCCTCGTTGTGCACCTTGGTCACCAGCGGACAGGTGGCGTCGATCGTCTTGAGGCTGCGCCGGGCGGCCTCCTGGTGGACCGCCGGAGAGACGCCGTGGGCGGAGAAGACCACGATGGCCCCCTCGGGCACCTGCTCGGTCTCCTCGACGAAGATCGCCCCACGTGCCTCCAGCGTCTTGACCACGTGGGTGTTGTGGACGATCTGCTTGCGGACGTAGATCGGGGCACCGTACTGCTCCAGCGCCTTCTCCACGGCCTGGACAGCGCGATCGACCCCCGCGCAGTAACCGCGGGGCTTCGCCACCAGTACACGTCGGGTCGCGGAGGTCTTGGAAGTCATGCTCTTATGCTACGTGGAGACGCCCGCGAGACAGCCCATACGTCCCACAAGCTCATGCGGCACAGTCTTGCCACACTAGCCTTTCTCGATACAGACCTCCCAGGGAGACGATATGTCAGTCCCCGACATGATCCGCAATGTCACGCAGAAGGCAAAAGATCTGCCGCTGCACATGCTGCAGACCGCACTGAGCGGGGTGGGCCAGGCCCTGCTCCTCGGCGACCGCGTACGGTCCAAGATCAAGGGTACCTCCGGCCAGGGAGAAGAGCCCGACGAGTCCCGCGAGACGCTCGGCGGCCAGTCGGCGGAGACCGGTGAGAAGGCCGCGGAGCAGGTGGAGAAGCCCGCCCGCCGCGCACCGGTCATCTTCGCGCCGCGCCCGGAGAAGGCCGCGGACACGGCGACCGCCGCCGAGAGCAACGGCGCCAGGACCACCCGCGAGCCGGTCATCTTCAGCCCCGCCAAGCCCAAGGCCGCGGAGCCCTCCACCACCGAGGCGGCCACCGAGGCCGCCGAGACCAAGCCCGCCGAGGCCCCCAGCGCGGAGCCCTCCACCACCGAGGCACAGGCCGCCAAGGCCCCGGTCCCCACGGAGACCCCGGCCGCCGAGCCGGAAGTCGCGGAGGCCCCCGCCGCGGAGGCCCCGGCCGCCGCCGAGCCGGAGGCCGCGGAGGCCCCCAGCACCGAGCCGGAAGTCGCGGAGACCCCCGCCGCCGAGGCGAAGGCCGCCGAAACCGCCGCCGCCGAGCCGGAGGCCGCGGAGACCCCGGCCGCCGAGGCACCCGCCACGAAGAAGCCCAGGGCCACCCGGGCCAAGCCCAAGGCCACCGAGCCCGTGGAGGCTGTGGAGGCTGTGGAGGCTGTGGAGCCCGAGGCCGCCCCGAAGGCCAAGGCGACCAGGGCACGCAAGACCGCCAGGACCGCCGCCCCGGCGACCCCGGTGGCGGAGAGCGATGCCCCCGTCGAGACGCCCGCGGCGGTGAAGGTCGAGGTCGAGCGGGTCGAGACCGCGAAGCCCGAGAGCACCGACGCCGCGGCGGTCGAGGTGACGGAGACCAGGGTCGCGGCACCCGAGACGGCCGAGCCGCTGCCCGGTTACGCGGGGCTGACCGTCGCGTCGCTGCGGGCGCGGATGCGGGGCAGGACGTCCGAGCAGATCCGGGAGCTGCTCGCCTACGAGCGCGCCACCGCAGACCGCGAGGCCGTCGTGCGGATGTACGAGAACCGCCTGGCCAAGCTGGAGGCCGCGGAATAGTCGCCTCCGGCGCGTAGGCTCCCGGCCATGAGTTCGAACACCACCCCTGAGCAGCCACTCCCGGTTCGCACGGTGTTGCAGATGGTCGGCGGCTGGATCGGCAAGCTCGGCACCGTCTGGGTCGAAGGGCAGATCACCGAGCTGACCGCCCGAGGCGGCACGGTGTTCCTGACGTTGCGTGACCCGGTGGCCAACGTGTCCGCCCGGGTCACCTGCCCGCGTGGTGTTTACGAGGCGACCGTCCCCCGGCCGGTCGACGGCGCGAGGATCGTGGCCCACCTGAAGCCCGATTTCTGGGTCAACAAGGGCTCGTTCGCGTTCACCGCGCTGGAGATGCGGCCGGTCGGGGTGGGCGAGCTGCTGGCGCGGCTGGAGCGGTTGCGCCGGCTGCTCGCCGCCGAGGGGCTCTTCGGCGTCGACAGGAAACGCCGGCTGCCGTTCCTGCCGGGCACGGTCGGTCTGATCTGCGGCCGGGACTCGGCCGCCGAACGCGACGTGCTGGAGAACTCACGGCGCCGCTGGCCGGCGGTGCGGTTCAAGGTCGAGCCGGCGGCCGTGCAGGGGCCGTACGCGGTCGGCGAGGTCATCGAGGCGCTGCGCAAGTTCGACGCCGACAGCGAGGTCGACGTCATCGTGGTCGCGCGGGGCGGCGGATCGATGGAGGACCTGCTGCCCTTCTCCGACGAGGCGCTCGTCCGGGCGGTCGCGGCCTGCCGCACGCCCGTGGTCAGCGCGATCGGCCACGAGCAGGACAACCCGCTGCTCGACCTGGTCGCCGACGTGCGCGCGTCCACGCCCACGGACGCGGCGAAGAAGGTGGTGCCGGACGTCGGCGAGCAGATGACGCTGATCCGCCAGCTCAGGGACCGGGGCCGCAGGGTGGTGGGCGGCTGGCTGGATCGCGAGACGGCCTGGCTGGCCGCGGCCCGCTCCCGTCCCTCCCTCGCGGACCCGGTCCGTGAGATCGAGCGCAGGGCCGAGCAGGCCGAACAGCTCAGGGACCGGGCGCGACGTTCCCTCACCGGTTCCCTGGACCGCGCCGCCGATTCGCTGGAGCACCTGCGCGCCCGGCTGGTCTCACTCTCTCCCGCCGCCACGCTGGAGCGCGGCTACGCGATCGTGCAGCGCCCCTCGGGCGATGTCGTACGGCTCGCGAGCGAGGTCTCCCCCGGCGACGAGCTGACCGTGCGCTTCCCCGACGACCGGGTGCGGGTCAGGAGTGATCCCGCCAGGTGAGCGAGGGGTAGCCGTCGTCGACGAACCCCAGCTGCCGGTAGAGCGACTCGGCGTCCGAGGTGGCGTGCAGGTCGACCCTGCGGACCCCGCTGTCGCGGTACCACTTCAGGAGGGCTCCCATGATGGCCCGACCGTGGCCCCTGCGCCGGTGGCGCGGGTCGGTGGTCATGCCCTGGACGTAGCCGTAGCGGCCGTCGGGGAGGCTGGGGCCGGGAAACCGCTCGAAGATGAGGCCGATCCCGCAGGCCGCCAGTCCCCTCTCCGGGGAGTCCACCACGTAGACGGCGGTGTCGAGGCTGCCCAGCCGCTCTTCGAGGCTCTCGGCGTAGGTCTGCTGCCACTCCGCCTCGATGGGGAGGTTGCCGTCCCTTGCCATCCGGTCGGCCAGGATCTCACGAAGGCGCACCAGCTCGGGGATGTCCCCGGCGGTCGCGTCACGAACGTTCACCTGGGCATTCTCCCAGCCGTACTCCCCCGCGGAGCGACCGGGGAGGCACCTTGTCGATCACGCCGTCGCGGGGGCGCCTCGGCTCCCGGTACGGCACGGCGTCATCGGGTGGGCGTCACGATCTAAGGTGGGGTGCGTGGCCGATGAGAAGAGACCGTCGTACGAGCAGGCGCGCGAGGAGCTGACCGAGGTGGTCCGCAGTCTTGAGGCGGGCGGACTCACCCTGGAACAGTCGATCGAACTCTGGGAGCGCGGCGAGAGGCTGGCCGCGGTCTGCGAGGAGTGGCTCCAGGGTGCCCGGGTGAAGCTCGCGGCCGCCATGGCCCAGCGGCGGCACTCCGACCCGGCCGGAGAGACCCCCTTCTAAGCCCTGTCCCGCGCTAGGAGTCGTTCCTCGGCTGCTGCTTGAGGGAGCCCGCCAGGGTGGACAGCTCGTCCCAGGGGGCGGTGCCGGTGACGACGATCGTGACGTCGGGCAGGAACCGTACGAGGGCGCGCTGGTTCTTGTCCTCGCGGACGCGCTGCTCCCAGGTCACGCCGCCGATCTGGACGGTCCCGGTGACCGTGGAGGTGTTGGAGAGCCTGTTGGCGAACTCGGCCGCGGGCTTCTCGTCGCTCTGGGCGAGCATCGCGTGGAAGCGCTTGGCGGTGGCGAAACCGAGCTTCCAGGTGGTGGCGCCGTTCTCACGGGTGCTCCGGGAACTGTTCGGGACCCACCCGGCGGCGACGGGCTCGGGGGCCCACATCTGGAAGGGCGCCGTACGGCGCAGGTCGGCCAGCGCGATCGAGTAGTCGACCCTGGGAATGTGCTCGGTCCTGCTCTGCGGTGTGACCAGCAGGAACAGGCCGACGGCGGCCAGGCAGATCGCCATCGCGACCACGTAGCCGTAAAAGCCCTGAGTGAACCTTCGCACGACTGTCGACACTATCCGTTCAGGGAGGTGGTCCGCCCTCAGGGGCGGCGGATCTGGGCGATGATGGCCAGCACGTCCTCGACGAGCGCCCGTGAGGCGTCCTCGTCGTCGGACAGGGCGACCTCGGAGACCGCGGCGGCGAGTGCCCCGGTGAGGACCACGACCAGCGCTCCCTCGTCACCCTCGAACAGGGCGGCGTTGCGCTTGGCCCACTGCCGGAGCCGGTCGCGCACGATGACCTCGAACCCCGGCGGCCCGTCACCGCGCAGGAACAGCGCGGAGATCTCCCGCTCGGCCAGGCAACCCTCCAGGTAGGCGCGGGCCCCGGCGATGAACAGCCGCATCGGGTCGCTCTCGCCGGCCGCCCTGGCCTGGCCGACCGCCTGCTTGGTCCGCTGGGTCTGCCGGGCCTGGAACTCGTCGAAGAGCGTGAGGTAGAGGTCGGCCTTGCCGGAGAAATGATGGTAAAGACTTCCGACGCTCGCTCCCGCGCGGGCGACCACGTCGGTGACCCCGGTCTCGGCGAATCCGCTTGTGACGAAAATCTCCCTGGCGGCGGACAGCAACGCGGCGCGCGTGGCGGCCCCCCGCTCGGAGGTCCGCGCACCCACGCCTTTCACCAGCCGTTCCGCGTCGCTGCTCATGGTGGGCACATTATCCTCCGCCGACCGGTCAGAGGGGTGCCAACTACGATCGTTGCATTAGCCACGAGAGGGGTTTCCCACCATGTCTGATCAGACGTCCGTTCCTGCCGCCCTTGCCACGGGCGAGCACGCCCCTGATCGAAACCTCGCCCTGGAGTTGGTCCGGGTCACGGAGGCGGCCGCGATGGCCGCGGCCCGCTGGGTCGGGCGGGGTGACAAGAACGGCGCCGACGGCGCCGCGGTCAACGCGATGCGCCAGTTGATCAACACGGTCTCGATGCGCGGCGTGGTGGTGATCGGCGAGGGCGAGAAGGACAACGCGCCGATGCTCTACAACGGCGAGCAGGTGGGTGACGGCAGCGGCGCGGCGTGCGACGTGGCCGTCGACCCGATCGACGGCACCCGGCTGACCGCGCTCGGCATGCCCAACGGGATCTCGGTGATCGCGGTCAGCGAGCGCGGCTCGATGTACGACCCGTCCGCCGTCTTCTACATGGACAAGCTGGTCACCGGTCCCGAAGCCGCCTCGTCCGTGGACATCAACGCGCCGGTGGCCGACAACATCGCCGCGGTGGCCCGCGCCAAGGGCGGCGAGCCCTCGGACGTGACCGTGGTCATCCTCGACCGGCCCCGCCACGAAAAGATCATCCGGGAGATCCGGGAGACCGGCGCCCGGATCAGGCTCATCACCGACGGCGACGTGGCCGGTGCGATCATGGCGGCCCGGGTGGGCACCGGTGTCGACCTGATGCTCGGTATCGGCGGCACGCCGGAGGGCATCATCGCCGCGTGCGCGCTCAAGTGCCTGGGCGGCGTCATCCAGGGCAGGCTCTGGCCGCAGGACGACGCCGAGCGCCGCCGGGCGCTGGACGCGGGCCTCGACCTCGACGCCACGCTGAGCACCGACGACCTGGTCAGGTCCGACGACGTGTTCTTCGCGGCCACCGGGATCACCGACGGCGAACTGATGCAGGGTGTCCGCTACCGCGCGGGGCGGGCCATCACCAACTCCCTGGTCATGCGCGGCCGTTCCGGGACGATCCGGAAGATCGAGAGCGAGCACCAGCTCTGGAAGCTGCGGGCGTACAGCGCGATCAACTTCGACAGCGCCAGCTGAGGACCGGCACTGGAACCGGTGTCGTCCGGCATCCCGGAACACGGCATCCCGGAACGGCATCGGAACCGGAGCCGGAGGTGACCTCAGCGGCGGAACCAGGGTCGGCGAGGACGTTTGGGGGACTTGGCCACGATGTTCCCGAGCGTGACGACGCCGGTGATCTCGATGACCGGGCCGTCGGGCGCGCCCGGGGGGACCTGGTTCTTCTTGCCCCCCATGAAGGACGAGGCGGGCATCTCGATCCGCACGCCCTCGGGGACGATCAGGGTGAGGGTGCCGCCCATCACGGTGACCTGCAGGGTCACCCGGCTGGACTGGAGCAGCGCCTCGCACAGGTCGAGCTTGACGTTCGCGCAGATCGCGGTGGCGGAGAAGTGGGTCGGCACGACCCAGCGGCCCGAACGCTCCTCGGAGCCGAAGAACGCCGTCACCGGACGGATGTCGGTGCGGAGCGGCTGCGCCTCGGGCGGCAGCAGGTCCGTGGTGAGCGCGGAGAGCTCTCCCAGGGTGCGGGCGCGGTAGACCGCCTCGGTGCGCTCCTCGTACTCGTCGTGGTTCAGGCGCCCGTCGGCGAGCGCGTCGCCCAGCACGGCGGCCACCCTCTCGCGGTCGGCGTCCGCCGCCCGTAGGTCGGCGGGGGCAGGTTCAGGGTTGCGACGGCGGTTCGCGGGCGGGCGGGGACTCTCCACCCCTCGACCCTAATCCCTGCTGGGCCGCCCCGAGCGTCCCCGCACCGCCCGGCCGTCCGCTCCTCGATCGACGTCGCTGACGGGCGCACTCGCCGGCCTCACGATCGACCCCCGTGCCATGCGGCTGGGCTCCGGCGAGCTGGCGGCGGCCCCGAGGGGAGGAGGTTCTTCAAGGGACAGGGCGGCGGCACGGGGTACGAGGCCGTCTCCAGCCAGGTCATGAGGGGGACAGACGCGCTGCTGAAAGCCCACGAGGACATCCCCGCGCTCATCCGCCTCATGGACGACACGGTCAAGGCCGCCGACTGGGCCGGCGTCGCCGCGATCCTGTCCGACCTTCCCGCTCCCGATGTGAGCCGGCCGGTATGGGGGGAGCCTGACGACGCCGGCGACCGGTGACGACGCGCGACGAACGCGACGTCCACCGCGAGTACCGGCACGACGGCGCGGGATCGCGGATCCCGAGCGCCACGGGGCATTGACCGCCGGGGGCGGCACACCTAGCCTGGCGAGAACTTGAACCCCCCTCATGTTCTCCGGAGGCCGTCGTGCCCCTCCCGCGTGACAGACAGGCGCGCGTGGCGACCTGGGCGGCCTTCTTCGTCCAGGGCCTCTGCTTCGCCACCCTGCTCACCCATGTGATCGACCTCCAGCACAGGTTCGGGCTCAGCGACGGCGACCTCACCCTGGTCCTGCTGCTCGTACCGGTGATCGCCGGTGCCGGCAGCGCGATCGCGGGCCCGCTGGCGAGCCGGTACGGCAGTGCCCCGATCCTGCGCGTCTCCCAGGTCGGCGTCTGCGTCATCGTGGCGCTGTCGGGCTGGAACGGTCAGCTCGCCGGGCTGTACGCGCTCAGCGCCGCGTTCGGCCTGTTCGTCGGCGCGGTGGACGCGGCGATGAACATGCAGGCGGTCGCGGTGGAGCGCCGGTACGGCATGAGCGTGCTGACCGGCTTCCACGCCGTGTGGAGTGTCGGCTCGATGCTGGGCGCCGGATTCAACTCCGCCTTCAGCGCGCTCGGCGTCGAGCTGGGCTGGTCCTTCTCCGTCCCGGTGCTGATCGGCGCGGTGATCTCCGTGGTCATGCTCCCCCGCCTCTACGGGCGGGACGCGGAGCGGGCCGGCGAACAGGCCGCGCAGGTGGCGGCCAGGGTGCCGTGGCGGCCGATCATCCCGCTCTGCCTGGCGATGGCGTTCCTGTACGTCGGTGACGCGGCGGTCTCCAACTACAGCACGATCTACATGGAGAAGGCGCTGGCGGCGAGCGGCTGGCTGGTTCCGTTCGCCTACCTCGCCTACCAGGCGACCATGCTTCTCGCGCGGGTCCCCGGTGACCTCGCGGTACGCAGGTACGGACCCGCGCCGGTCGTCCGCGCGGGCGCGGTGATCGCGGCCGTGGGCACGCTGGGCGTCGTCGTCGCGCCCGGCGTCGTGGTGGCCGTCGTGTCGTTCGGCCTGGTCGGCGTCGGCCTGTCCATCATCGCCCCGCAGTCGTTCTCGGCAGCCGGGCGCCTCGGTGCCGGGGCGGAGACCGCGATCGCGCGGGTCAACATGTTCAACTACGTCGGTTTCCTGGTCGGTGCCGCCGTGGTCGGCACCCTCAACGACGAGGTGAACGTCCGCGTGGCGTTCGTACCCGCCGTGGTGCTGGTGGCCCTGATCGTGTTCCTAGCCAGGGGTTTCCAGCCGGAACCGGAACTCGCCGCGCGTCCCTAGGGCTCTCGCGAGGGCGCGGACCGCCTGGCCGGCGCGGTGTCCGGGCAGGCGGGCGAAGCCCATCAACAGCGCGGGCGGACCGGGGGCGTGCCGCATCGGCTCCACCGGCTCGACCGCCAGCCCGCACTCCTCTGCCCTGGCCACCACCGATGCCTCGTCCCAGCCGTACGGCAGCTCGGCGAACAGGTTGAGCCCGGCGGAGACGCCCCGCACGGTGATCTCGGGAAGGTGCTCGCCGAGGGCCAGCACCAGGGCGTCGCGGCGGGCGCGGTACTGCCGGCGCATCCTCCTCAGGTGCCGGTCGTAGTCGCCGGTGGCCACGAAGTCGGCCAGGACGTACTGCTCCAGGACGGGCGACCCCATGTCCAGCTCGCCGCGGGCCAGCCGCAGCGACCCGGCGATCCGGGGCGGAGCGACCGCCCAGCCCAGGCGGAGGCCGGGGGCCAGCGACTTGCTGACGCTCCCGACCAGGACCACCCGGTCTGCGGCCAGCCCCTGCAGACAGCCCACCGGGTCGCGGTCGAAGCGGAACTCCGCGTCGTAGTCGTCCTCCAGGATCATCGCGCCGGTCGCGACGGCCCACTCGATCAGCTCGGCGCGGCGGCGGGGCGAGAGCACGACCCCCGTCGGGTACTGGTGCGCGGGAGTGAGCATCACCGCCCGCGCCCCGGTCTCGGCCAGTGCCCCGACATCGATGCCCTCGTCGTCCACCGGGACGGCGACCAGGTCGGCTCCCGCCGCGCGGAGCAGCGGGAGCTGGCGCACCCCGGCCGGGTCCTCGACCGCCAGCAGGATCCGGCCCGGGGAGGGCACGGGGTACTCGACCCGCTGGACGAACCAGTCGAGGTCGTGGCGCGCCCGGACCTGGGGAAGCCGCCCCGCGAGCGCCTGGACCGTGAGGCTCAGCCCCTGGGCGACCCCGCCCACGATCACCAGGTTGTCCGGGACCACGTCGGCCGCCCGGACCCTCCCGAGGTAAGCGGCCAGCTCCTCGCGGAGCGCGGGGACACCGCCGGGGTCGCCGTAGTCCAGGGCCTCGACGGGCAGCGCGGCGAGCGTACGCCGCATCGAGGCCAGCCACCGCTCCCTGGGGAACGCCCCCAGGTCGGGCGCGGTGGAGCGGCGCTCGTGATACGGCTCGCGGCCCTCCGCGGGGCTCGTCATCCCGGGACCGGCGGGCGAGGGCGCGCTGTCCTGCGGCCCGGAAAGGCCCCCTGGAAGACCACCGGGAAGGCCACCGGGAAGGACTGCCTGGCGGCTCGCGGCCGGGGCCACCGTGGTGCCCACCCCGGTCCTGGAGATCAGGAAGCCCTCGGCGACGAGCTGCTCGTACGCCTCGACCACCACCCCCCGGGAGAGCCCGAGGTCTCTGGCCAGCTCACGGCTGGCGGGCAGCCGGACCCCGGCCGCGAGGCGTCCACGCCGTACCGCCTCGCGGAGCTCGCGGGCGATCTGGGCGGCGACACCGCCCGCCGCACGGTCGACGACGAGATGCAGATCGGCCAATTGGTCCTCTGTTCCGATGCTTCATTGGACCCGACAGGGGAGCCATTGGCTTCCTAGCATTCCGCACATGAAGGTGGATGTCAGCACTGTCTCCCGGCCGGAGCTACGCGGCCTGAGCGAGGCCGCAGGAGCGATGTTCCTGGTGGGAACCCTGGCGGGGGTCTCCGGAGTGATCGGGGACTATCCGGTCTACGGCGGCCAGGCCATGCGCTACCTGCTGGCGGCCGTGGTCCTGCTCGCGGTCACCCGGATGGCGGGGCTGCGGTTCGTGCGGCTCACGCCTCGCGAGACGGCGCTACTGGCGACGCTCTCCCTGACCGGGCTGGTGATCTTCAATGTGTGCGTGATCGAGGCCACCCGGCACGGCGGCCCGGCCCTGGTCGGCACAGTCCTCGGCACCGTGCCACTGGCCCTGGCCCTGCTCGGCGGGCGCCCCTCACCCCGGCTCCTGTCGGCGGCGGCGGTCGTCGTCACCGGAGCGACGGTGGCCACCGGGCTGGGCAGCGGTGACCTGACCGGACTGCTCTGGTCACTGGGCGCGCTGGGCTGCGAGATCTGCTTCTCCGTGCTGGCCATCCCGCTGCTGCCGAAGCTGGGCGCCGTGCGCGTCTCGGCCTATTCGGCGGCGCTGGCCGTACCGCTGCTGGTCGTCGCGGGCCTGCTCGCGGACGGCACCGCGATGATCCGGGTGCCGACCGCACCCGAGATCGCGGGCCTCGGCTACCAGTCGCTGATCGTGACCGCCGTGGCGTTCTTCCTCTGGTACGACGCCCTGCCCCGGCTCGGCCCGGGGACCGCGGGACTGTTCGCCGGGCTGATCCCGGTCGGCGCCATCGTCACCGGCGCGGTCCTCGGCCTCGGTGCGCCCTCACCGCCCGACCTGCTCGGCGCGGCGCTCGTGGTCGCCGGCATCGTCCTCGGCCTCAGAGCCGGTGCACCCGCTGCCGGGGCAGGTTCGCCTCCTGCGAAGGCTCCTCGTCCTGCGGGGGCTGGCTGACCCGCTCGGCGATGCCGCCGTCCCGCTGCGGGGGCACCGCCCCCTGGTGCGGTGGCAGGACGATCTGTCCGGACTCGGCGCTGATCCGCTGCCTGGGGACGCTCCGCTGGGAGTCCGGCCAGCTCACCGGCCACTGGGGAGTCCGCCCGTCGCCCTCTTTGATACTTGTCAGCGTGATGGCTATCAGTGATACGGCGAGTCCTGCCACCACGAAGACGGCCACGAGGATCAGCAGGACGATGTCACCGGTCATAAGGGTGTTTCCAATGTCCATGATGCCTCCCAACCTCCACCGGACGCTCGGCCCGGCCCTCTTCCAGCTTCTCTCGTTTCTTCGGACACGTGTGGACAAAAGACGCATATGCCATTAATGCTTGTCCCAAATATGTAGTTTTCATACGATCTGTCCACTGGCGCTCGCGCGGGGAAAGGGAGAGTCGGCTCCCACCCGACCGCGAAGGTCGGGCCCGATCGCGAGGGCCGTACCCTCTAGGAAAACGGCGCCCGCACGGAGGACCTACCACGATGCCCGAGTTCGACTACACCGACCTGCTTCCCATGGGACCGGACGAGACGGAGTACCGCCTGATCACCACCGAGGGGGTGCGGGTCGTCGAGGCCGCGGGGCGCAGGTTCCTGGAGGTCGAACCCGAGGCGCTGCGGCTGCTCACCGAGACCGCCGTCCACGACATCTCCCACTACCTGCGGTCGTCCCACCTGGCCCAGCTCCGCAAGATCATCGAGGACCCCGAGTCGAGCGGGAACGACCGCTTCGTCGCCCTCGACCTGCTGAAGAACGCCTCGATCTCGGCGGGCGGCGTGCTCCCGATGTGCCAGGACACCGGCACCGCGATCGTGATGGGCAAGCGCGGCCGCCACGTGCTCACCGACGGCGCCGACGCCGAACACATCTCCCGCGGCGTCTACGACGCCTACACCCGGCTGAACCTGCGCTACTCCCAGATGGCCCCCATCACCATGTGGGAGGAGAAGAACACCGGCTCCAACCTCCCCGCGCAGATCGAGCTCTACGCCGAGGACCCGCTCGGCCACCCCGACGAGTACAAGCTGCTGTTCATGGCCAAGGGCGGCGGCAGCGCCAACAAGTCGTTCCTGTACCAGGAGACGAAGGCCGTGCTCAACGAGAGGCGGATGCTCCAGTTCCTGGAGGAGAAGATCCGCTCCCTCGGCACCGCCGCCTGCCCGCCGTACCACCTGGCGATCGTCGTCGGCGGCACGTCCGCCGAGTACGCCCTGAAGACCGCCAAGTACGCCAGCGCCCGCTACCTGGACTCCATCCCCACCGAAGGCTCCCCCGCCGGCCACGGCTTCCGCGACACCGAGCTGGAGGCCAAGGTCTTCGAGCTCACCCAGAAGCTCGGCATCGGCGCGCAGTTCGGCGGCAAGTACTTCTGCCACGATGTCCGCGTCATCCGCCTCCCCCGCCACGGCGCCTCCTGCCCCGTCGCCATCGCGGTCTCCTGCAGCGCCGACCGCCAGGCCCTGGCGAAGATCACCCCCGAGGGGGTCTTCCTGGAGCGGCTGGAGACCGACCCGGCCAGGTTCCTGCCCGAGACCACGGACGAGCACCTGTCGGACGACGTGGTGAAGATCGACCTCAACCGCCCGATGCAGGAGATCCTCGCCGAGCTGACCAGGTATCCGGTCAAGACCCGCCTGTCGCTGACCGGGCCCCTCGTGGTGGCCCGCGACATCGCGCACGCCAAGATCGGCGAGCTGCTGGACGCCGGCGGCGAGATGCCGCAGTACCTCAAGGACCACGCGGTCTACTACGCCGGCCCCGCCAAGACCCCCGAGGGCTACGCCTCCGGCTCCTTCGGCCCGACCACCGCGGGCCGGATGGACTCCTACGTCGAACGCTTCCAGGCGGCCGGCGGCTCCAAGATCATGCTTGCCAAGGGCAACCGCTCCAAGCAGGTCACGGACGCCTGCAAAACCCACGGCGGCTTCTACCTCGGCTCCATCGGCGGCCCCGCCGCCCGCCTCGCCCAGGACTGCATCAAGAAGGTGGAGGTGCTGGAATACCCCGAACTGGGCATGGAGGCCGTCTGGAAGATCGAGGTCGAGGACTTCCCCGCCTTCATCGTGGTCGACGACAAGGGCGAGGACTTCTTCACGGACACGACCGGTCCCGTCCTGAGCATCGGCCGCCGCTGACCGCCCCCGGCCTTCCCCGGACTCCGCCGTACCGGCGCCCGAGGGCGACGAACTCGACCTCGGGCGCCCGCCGACGGCGTTCGATGCCGGAAACATGCTTATTACCTGCTGTATGCCGCATACGTCCCGATTATCGGGAGAAGCCATGGCCCCTCGGCAATTTGTCAGATATCACGCAGCGTTTCTCAACAGTTACGAGCGCGAAAATCTGACCGAAGTTGGCAAGAAGATTCGGCCCGGTCTCTACTGGTCTCATTACGCAAATCGGTAAGCTGCACCACATGCGTGCGCCGCCCGGATACCTTCTTGCAGCGCGCTACCGGCTGTCAGAACCGGTTGGGCGCGGTGGCATGGGCACTGTCTGGCGCGCGCACGACGAGTTGCTCAACCGCGAGGTGGCCGTCAAGGAGGTCCGCCTCCCGCTGATCCTCGACGAGGATCTCCGCGCCGAGCTGTGCGCCAGGACCGAACGCGAGGGACGGGCGACCGCGATGGTCGCCCACCCCTCGGTCATCACGGTCTTCGACGTCGTCACCGAGGACGAGCGTCCCTGGATCGTGATGGAGCTGCTCCGCGCCAGGTCGCTGGAGCAGCTCCTGCAGGACCACGGCCCGCTGCCGCCACGCCAGGTGGCGGAGATCGGCCGTCAGGTCCTGGGGGCGCTGCGCGCCGTGCACGCCAAGGGGATCCTGCACCGCGACGTGAAGCCCAGCAACGTCCTGGTGACCGACGACCGGGCGGTGCTCACCGACTTCGGCCTGGCCGCGCTGGAAGGCGACGTGTCGATCACCCAGGCGGGCATCGTGCTGGGCTCGGCCGGATACATCGCCCCCGAGCGCGTGCTGGGCGCCAAGGCCAGCCCGGCCGGCGACCTGTGGTCACTCGGCGCGACCCTCTACACCGCCGTCGAGGGCCGCGGCCTGCACGGCCGCCGTACGGCCGCCGCCGCGCTCGCCGCGCTGACCAGCGGCGAGCCGATCCCCATGGAGCGGGCGGGCCCGCTGACGCCGGTGCTGCGGGGTCTCCTCACGATCGACCCGAACGCCCGGCTCGACACGGGACGGGCCTCGCTGATGCTCGCCCGGGTGGCGGCCGGCGGACTGGTCGAGGACTCCTTCACCATGCCTCCGGCCCGGCCCGACAGCAGGCCCGCACGGCCCGACGTCAGACCCGACATCAGGCCCGCCAGGCGCCCCGACGGCAGGCCCCCCGTGGGCGGGTCCGGCGGGACCCCGGTTCCGCCGTTCAGCCGTCGTTCCCAGCATCGCGGGCTGCACCGGTTCGGCTCGGTGCCGGCGCCGACGTCGGCGCCGCGGCTCTCGTCTCCCATGTCGGCCCCGCCACCGTCCGGACCGATGTCGGCACCGGTGTCCCAGCCTCGCGCGCACCGGCGCCCGGGTGAGGGGGTACACAGAAAGCCGACGGAGGTTTCGCCAACCTATCGCCCATTTGTCCGTTTTATGACACCCCTTATAAGGTTGATGCTCCCGCGTCTTCTCTGGCCGAGGGAACTCCGTAAGCGCGGGTAAAGCGCTTCTCAAGGTGGAATGGCTATCTTCTTCTCATGCCGGAACAGCAGATGCGCGTGCTCGCGGACCGTTACGAGCTGATCGCGCCGCTCGGCCGGGGCACGATGGGCACAGTTTGGAAAGCCCATGACCGTTCCCTCGGCCGTGAGGTAGCGATCAAGGAGATCCGTCAGGAGCCCGGCCTCAGCGAGGCGCAACGCGCCGAACTTCGGGAGCGGATGATCCGCGAGGGCCGCACGGCCGCCCGCATCAGTCATCCCTCGGTGGCCACGGTCCACGACGCCATCGTCGAGGACGGCAGCCCCTGGATCATCATGGAGCTCGTGCAGGCACGCTCCCTGGAACAGGTGATCGAGGAGGAGGGGCCGCTCCCGCCCCGCCTGGTCGCCGAGATCGGGGCCGACCTGCTGGGGGCGCTTCGCGCGGCCCACGCCCAGGGAGTGCTGCACCGCGACGTCAAGCCCGGCAACGTGCTGATCACCGAGAACGGCCGGGTGGTTCTCACCGACTTCGGCATCGCCAAGGCCGAGGGCGACACGAGCCTCACCAAGACCGGCATGGTGATCGGCTCTCCCGGATACACCGCGCCCGAGCGGGCCCGCGGCGAGCACAACGGCCCCGAGTCGGACCTGTGGTCCCTCGGCGCCACGCTGTACTTCGCGGTCGAGGGCCGCCCGGCCTACGAGCGGGCCTCGGTGGCGGAGACCCTGGCCGCGCTGATGAGCGAGCAGGTCGACCCGCCGACCCAGGCGGGGCCGCTGCGCCCGGTGCTCGAACAGCTGCTGGAGAAGGACCACACGGCGCGGCTGACGGCCGCTCAGGCGGGCGCGATGCTCCGGGCCGTGGCGGACACCCCCTCGCACCTCGCGGACTCCATCCCCGCCGTCCCCGCCCCCGCCCCGTCCCCTCCCGCCCCTGATACACCCCTCGCACCGGACGCGGAGGAGGACGACGCCGACGGCTTCGACGCCGACCGCACCATGGTGGTCATCCGCCCCAAGGGCGGCCTGCGCATCCCCGGCGGAACGGCGCCCGCCGCGGAACCTCCCGCCTCCCCTCCCTCCGCCGCGGCCCCCGGCCGCCCGACGACCTCGCCCTACCCGGACAGCCCGCCCCTCGCCGAGCCGGGCGGGCCGGCCCCGGGACGGCAGGGCCCTCCCGGTCTCGGGACTCCGGTCGCCCGGGGACCCGCGGCCTCCGGTCGCGGCCCGGGCGCCTTCGGGCGGCAGGAAAACGAGCACGGATTCCTCGACGGCGGAAAGCCTGATCTCTCCGCCACCCCGCCGCACGGCTTCCCCCTGGTCGATCAGGAGTTCGGGGCGCCCGTCCCCGGACGCCCGGAAGCCCCCGCCGCCCTCCCGCCACACGGCCCGCCCCCCGGCAACCGGCCCGCCGACCCGGGGGCCCCGATGTTCTCGCAGCCCTGGCGCCCGCCGGGGCCCGAGTCCGCCGACGGCGCCTTCGGCCGCTCTCCCGGCCTGGGCACCGACCTGTTCGCGATCGCGGGTCAGAACGGCCGGCAGGTCCCCGGCGTCCCCGGTGCCCCCGGTGCTCCCGGGGAGCGGCAGGCCCCTTCGAAAAAGCCCCCGATCGGCATCCTCGTCCTCATGGGCGTGGCCGCGATCGCGCTGGTAGTGATCATGATCCTGGTGGTGGCCGCCTTCTCCTGAGTACTCCCCCGGTAAGGACCCGCACCCGCCGGTTTGATTCCCTCTCTGGGACGCAGACTGGACGTATGAGCGAGTATCGGATCGAGCATGACTCGATGGGCGAGGTGCGGGTGCCTGCGGGCGCGAAGTGGCGGGCGCAGACCCAGCGGGCGGTGGAGAACTTCCCCGTCTCCGGGCGCGGGCTGGAGGTTCCGCACATCTCCGCACTCGGCCTGATCAAGGCCCTCTCCGCCGAGGTCAACGCCGAACTGGGGGTACTCGACAAGGAGATGGCGCAGGCGATCGCCGAGGCCGCCACCGACGTCGCGGAGAACGAGTGGGACGGCGAGTTCCCCGTCGACGTCTTCCAGACCGGCTCCGGCACCTCCTCCAACATGAACGCCAACGAGGTGATCGCCACCCTCGCCGAGGAGCGGCTGGGCCGCCCCGTCCACCCCAACGACCACGTGAACGCCTCGCAGTCGTCCAACGACGTGTTTCCCACCTCCATCCACGTCGCCGCCATGACCGAGGTGTCGTACCACCTGATCCCCTCCCTGAGGCACCTGGCCACCGCGCTGCGGGACAAGTCGCTGGAGTTCGACGGCGTGGTGAAGGCGGGGCGCACGCACCTGATGGACGCCACCCCGGTCACGCTGGGCCAGGAGTTCGGCGGGTACGCCACGCAGATCGACAACGCCATCGGGCGGGTACGCGGCGCGCTCCCGCACCTCGCCCAGCTGCCCCTGGGCGGTACGGCGGTGGGCACCGGCGTCAACACCCCTCCCGGCTTCGCGGCCAAGGTCATCGAGAAGCTGCGCGAGGCCACCGGGTTGCCGTTCTCCGAGGCTCCCGACCACTTCGAGGCCCAGGGGGCCCGGGACGCCATCGTGGAGCTCTCCGGCCAGCTCCGTACGGTCGCGGTCTCGCTCAACAAGATCGCCAACGATCTCCGCTGGATGGGTTCCGGCCCCCGGGCGGGACTGGGCGAGATCAACCTGCCCGACCTCCAGCCCGGTTCGTCGATCATGCCGGGCAAGGTCAACCCGGTCGTCCCCGAGGCGGTGACCATGGTCGTCGCCCAGGTCGTCGGGAACGACGCGGCCATCGCCTTCTCCGGAGCCTCGGGCACCTTCGAGCTCAACGTGATGCTCCCGGTCATCGCGCGCAACATCCTGGAGTCCATCCGGCTGATCGCCAACGCCTCCCGGCTGCTGGCCGACCGGTGCGTGCACGGCATAACCGCCAACGTCGACCGCCTGCGCGAGTACGCGGAGTCCTCGCCGTCGATCGTCACCCCGCTCAACCCCTACGTCGGGTACGAGGAGGCCGCCAAGATAGCGAAGCAGGCCCTGGCCGAGCGCAAGACCATCCGCGAGGTCGTCATCGAGCGCGGCCACGTCGCCAACGGCGCCCTCACCGAGGAACGGCTCGACGACCTGCTCGACGTGCTGTCCATGACCCGGCCTCCGTCCTAGCCCCCGCCCACCGCGCCTCCGCTCGCCGCGGCCGCCCGGACGCGTCCCACCGCGTCACGCGGGTCGGCTCGGCACGCCGCGGCTCCCTCCCCGCCTCGCGAGACACCGCCTGACCGGCCCGGGCCACGGCGGGATTCGCGGGACGGCGCCCGGAGCCGCGCCCCGGCCTGCGCCGTGCACCCGGTCACCTGCGAGACTGCGGAACATGACCCAGATCAAGTTCTACGGCCGCCGGGACGTGTGGTCCGGCCGGCGTCAGGAGATCTCCGACACCGTCCACGGCTGCCTGGTGGACGTCTGGCGACTCCCCGAGGACAAGCGGTTCCACCGGTTCCTGCTGCTGGACGCCGAGGACCTGGTCTGCCCGCAGCGGAGCGAGCGGTACCTCATCGTGGAGATCGTCTGTTTCGGCGGCCGGTCGGACGAGGCCAAGCGCGCGCTGATCCGCGCCCTGTTCGCCAGGGCCGGGGAGGCACTCGATCTCCCCGCCGAGGACCTGGAGATCGTGATCCTGGAGTCGCCCAAGGTCAACTGGGGCATCCGCGGTCTCCCCGGCGACGAGCTGACGCTCATGTATCCGGTCACCATCTGAGACGCCGCCTTCCCCTCGGCGGTGGCCGCCCCGGGAGGCTCGTACTCCGCCCCCCGTCGGCATCTCCCCGAACCGGGCGGGAAGACGGAGTCAGGCCACATATACCGGGAATGGAGTGTGGGGGTGGGCGACATGGGCTGGGATTCAGGTCATTGCCTAGATTCGGCAGCATGATGGACCTAGCGGGTCGGCGAGCCGTGGTGACCGGGGCGGGCAGCGGGATCGGGCGCGCCTGCGCGCACCGGCTGGCCGCGGCCGGAGCACACGTACTGGTGGTCGACATCGACGCCGAGGCCGCGGCCAAGGTCGCCGCGGAGATCTCGGGAACACCCGTCGTCGCGGACCTGTCGGCACCGGACTTCACCCGGGCGATCCCGTCCGGCACGGACATCCTGGTGAACAACGCGGGATTCCAGCACGTCGCCCCGATCGAGAAGTTCCCCCCCGAGGTGTTCTCCAAAATACTCAAGGTGATGGTGGAGGCGCCCTTCCTGCTGGCCAGGGAGACGCTGCCGGGAATGTACGAGCGCGGCTGGGGCCGGATCGTCAACATCTCCTCGGTCCACGGGCTCCGCGCCTCGCCCTACAAGTCCGCGTACGTCACCGCCAAGCACGCCCTGGAGGGGCTGTCCAAGGTGATCGCCCTGGAGGGCGCCCCGCACGGCGTCACCTCCAACTGCGTCAGCCCCGCCTACGTCCGCACCCCCCTGGTGGAGAACCAGATCGGCGCCCAGGCCGGGACCCACGGCATCGGCAGGGACGAGGTGGTCGAGCAGATCATGCTCGCCCCCGCCGCCATCAAACGGCTCATCGAACCCGCGGAGGTCGCCGAACTCGTCGCCTACCTCTGCGGCCCGCACGCCTCCTCCATAACCGGCGTCTCCCTCCCCCTCGACGGCGGCTGGACCGCCCGCTGACCCCCATGAGACCGTGCCGGGGACTGGACTGAGGAGTGAAGGAGCCGGGTCCCAGCGGCCGAACCGCGACGCGCCAGCGTCGCCGACAACACGCAAGGACACAACATAGGGACGGGCCAAACGTCCCATCTCAAGGGACTACCCGTGAGGACGCGCCGGCGACTGGACTGAGGAACGAAGGAGCGAAGCGGATGAGTGACGAGGGAAGGAGCCGGGTAAGAGCGTCCGAACCGCGACGCGCCAGCGTCGCAATCAATACCGTCTTCCTTGAGCTGCTGGCCAGGGAGGCGTCGGCGGTCGAGTTCGAGGGACCCGTTCTCGCGGCGAGGAGCGCCGGGATCGGCGCGGAGGCACTGGCCGAGCTGGAGGAGGCCAAGCTCACCGCGTTGAAGGTACGGGCGTTGCTGCGGCGCAGGGCGAAGCGTGAGGCGGAGTTGTCCGCGCTCTTCGACACCGCCGGCGACCTCGCGGGACTGCGGGATCTGGACGCCGTCCTGGAGGCCATCGTGCACCGGGCCAGGCAGCTGCTCGGCACCGATGCCGCCTACATGACGCTGCACGACCCCGAGCGGGGCGACACCTGGATGCGGGTGACCGACGGATCGGTCTCGGCGAAGTTCCGGGCGCTGAGGCTGCCCATGGGCGCGGGTCTCGGCGGGCTGGTGGCCCAGACCGCCACCCCGTACTCGACCGCCGACTACTTCGCCGACGCGCGCTTCCGGCACAAGAGCGACATCGACGACGCGGTGCTTGAGGAGGGGCTGGTCGCCATCCTCGGCGTGCCGCTCAAGCTGGGCACGCGGGTGATCGGAGTGCTGTTCGCGGCCAACCGGAGCGTGCGGCCCTTCACCCAGGACGAGGTCGTGCTGCTGGGCTCGCTGGCCGCGCACGCGGCGGTGGCGATCGACAACGCCCGGCTGCTGCAGGAGACCAGGAACGCGCTGGAGGAGCTCAGCGAGGCCAGCCGGCAGGTGAACGCGCACAGCCAGGCGGTGGAACGCGCCGCTCTCGCGCACGACCGGATGACCGGTCTGGTGCTGCGCGGCGGCGGGGTCGAGGACGTGGCGGCGGTGGTGACGGAGGTGCTCGGCGGCTCGCTGACGGTGCTCGACGACGCCGGACGCCCGATCGCCGGGGACGCGAGCGTGCTGGAGGGCACGCTGGACGAGGAGACACTCGACCGGGCGGAGTCCGAGCGGAGATCCGCACAGCGGTCGGCGCGGAAGCCGGCCAGGAGGTCCGGCGCCGGGCGCAAGGAGGGCGCCGGACAGCCGCCGCGGAAGGCGGCGGATGTGATCGCGGACGCCGCACGGTCGTCGAGGGCACTCGGGCGCACCGTGTGGCGGGGGAACCTGCTGGTCGCGTCGGTGGAGGTGAGCACGGAACCGCTGTGCACGCTGGTGTTGCGCAACGGCGTGCGGATGTCGGACGCCGATCATCGCATCCTGGAGCGGGCCGCGCTGGTCACCGCGCTACTGCTGCTGTTCCGGCGTACGGTGGCCGAGGCGGAGGGCCGGGTCAGGGGCGAGCTGCTCGACGACCTGATCTCGCGGCCCGCCCTCGCCGGCCTGGCCGACCGTGCCCGGCGGGTGGGGGTGAACCTGGACGCCGACCACGTGGTGGTCGTGGTCCGCCACGGCGGCGGGCGGGAGCGGGCCGCGTTCTGGGCGTCCTCCCAGGCGGCCCTGCATCACGGCCTGGCCGCCCAGCGCGGTGACGAGGTGGTCCTGCTGCTGCCGGGGGACCGGCCCGGCCCCCTGGCGAAGCGGGTGGCGGCCGAACTGAGCGCCTCGCTGGGCCACCCGGCCACGGCGGGCGCCGGAGGCCCGGTACGCGGCGCCGCGGAGGTTGCCGCGGGGCACCGGGAGGCCCAGCGCTGCGCCGACGCCCTGGTGGCCCTGGGGCGGGCCGGAGACGGCGCCGACGCCGGAGAGCTCGGCTTCGTCGGACTGCTGGTCGGCGAGGGACGCGACATCGGGGCGTTCCTCACCTCGACGCTCGGCCCGGTGATCGACTACGACGCCCGCAAGGGCACCGCGCTGGTGCGGACGCTCGCCGCGTACTTCGGCGTGGGCGGCTCGCTGTCGCGTACGAGCGAGACCCTGCACATCCACGTCAACACGGTCACCCAGCGCCTGGATCGGATCGGCCAGCTCCTCGGCGACGACTGGCAGGCCCCCGACCGAGCCCTGGAGATCCAACTCGCCCTCCGCCTGCACCGCCTCAGCGGCTGATCCCGCGGCCGCACCCACCTCGGCGGTCGAAACCGGGCCGGCGGTCACCCGGTCACGCCCTGCCCGGCCCCGGCCCGATGGTCGGCCACGGCCGCGCCAAGCCCTGCCCGCACGGCGTCGTGGCCCGTCCCGGGCGTACCGCGCGGCGGCTCCGAACACCCACATAGGACGCTTGTCGGCTATGGCTGTCATCCCCATAGGAGTGACGCCGGTCACTACGTACGGTAGCCGGAATCCCCCCAACAGCGACTCCCCCTGGTGAGTGAGATGGCAGAGAAAACCCGAACCCCCATCGGAAAGATCGTCGGTGCCAGCCTCATCGGCACCACGATCGAGTGGTACGACTTCTTCCTTTACGGTTCCGCCGCCGCCCTGGTCTTCCCGAAGCTCTTCTTCCCCGAGTCGGAGCCGCTGACCGGCACCCTGCTGGCGTTCCTGACCTACGCGGTGGGCTTCGTGGCCCGCCCGCTGGGCGCGCTGGTCTTCGGGCACTACGGCGACCGGGTCGGCCGCAAGAAGCTGCTGGTGCTCAGCCTGCTGCTGATGGGCGGGGCCACCTTCCTGATCGGCTGCCTGCCGACCCACGCCGCGATCGGCATGGTGGCGCCGCTGCTGCTGACCCTGCTCCGGCTCGTCCAGGGCTTCGCCCTCGGTGGTGAGTGGGGAGGCGCGGTGCTCATCGTCTCCGAGCACGGCGACGCGGAGCGCCGCGGCTTCTGGGCCTCCTGGCCGCAGGCGGGCGCCCCCGGCGGCAACCTGCTGGCCACCGCCGTGCTGGCGGCGCTGGCCGCGATCCAGACGGACGAGACCTTCCTGAGCTGGGGATGGCGGGTGCCGTTCCTGCTCTCCGGCGTGCTGGTACTGGTCGGCATGTGGATCCGGCTGTCCATCAGCGAGTCGCCGGTCTTCCAGCAGGCGGTCGCCAATGCCGAGCCCGCCCCGTCCATGCCGATCGTCGAGGTGTTCAGGCACCACTGGCGGGATGTGATCACCGCGATCGGCGCCCGTTTCGCGGAGAACGTGTCCTACTACATCCTCACCGCGTTCGTGCTGGTCTACGCGACGACGTCGGCGGGGCTGACGAAGCCCGTCGTGCTCAACGCGGTGCTGATCGGGTCGGCCGTCCACTTCGTCTCGATCCCGCTGTGGGGGGCGCTCTCCGACCGGCTCGGCCGCCGCCCGGTCTACCTGCTCGGCGCCGCCGGAGTGGGCCTGTGGGCCTTCGCCTTCTTCCCGCTGATCGACACGAAGAACTTCGCCGCGGTCACCCTGGCGGTGACCGTCGGGCTGATCCTGCACGGTGCGATGTACGGCCCTCAGGCGGCGTTCTTCTCCGAGTTGTTCGCCACCAGGATGCGCTACTCGGGCGTGTCGATCGGCTCGCAGCTCGCCTCGATCATCGCGGGCGGCCTGGCCCCGCTGATCGCGGTGGCCCTGCTGAGCGCCTACGAGTCGTCGCTGCCGGTCATGCTGTACGTGGTCGGAGCAGCCGTACTCACCCTGATCACCGTGTACGTCTCACGTGAGACCCGGGGACGTGACCTCGTCACCCTCGGCGCCCGCGACGAGGCCCCGACCACCCGCTGAACATGATGGAGAGGCATCCGATGCGCATCGAGAACCGGCGGGTACCCACCGCCCGCATCACCCAGAACGTGCTGTCCGCCGCCGATGGGACGGCGGGCGGCGAGACGGTGCTGCTCGTGCACGGGAACGTGTCGAGCTCCGCCTTCTGGCGGGACACGCTGCTCGCCCTGGCGGAGGCGGGCCACCGGCCGCTCGCCGTCGACCTGCGGGGCTTCGGCGACACCGAGCCGGCCCCGGTCGACGCCACCCGCGGCCTGCGGGACTACTCGGACGACGTGCTCGCCCTCATCGACGCCCTCGGGCTGGACGACGTGCACCTGGTCGGCTGGAGCATGGGCGGCGGGGTGGTGCTGCAGGCGCTGCGGGACCGGCCGGCCGGCGTGCGGAGCGTGACGCTGGTCAACCCGGTCTCCCCGTACGGCTTCGGCGGCACGCACGGCCTCGACGGGGCACTGAACCACCCCGACGGCACGGGCGCCGGCGGCGGGTCGGCGAACCCGGACTTCGTGAAGCTGCTCGCGGCGGGGGGCACCTCCGACGACTCCCCGGCATCACCGAGGAACGTGATGCGGACCACGTACGTGAAGCCCGGCACCGTGATCAAGGACGAAGACGCCCTGGTCGCGTCGATGCTCTCCACGAGGGTCGGCGATGACCACTACCCGGGCGACGTGGTGGCGTCGGAGGAGTGGCCGGGGGTGCGTCCCGGCACGCGGGGTGTACTCAACTCCTTCTCGCCGCCGAACTTCCGGCTCGACGACCTGCACACGATCGACCCGAAGCCGCCGATCCTGTGGATCAGGGGCGAGGCCGACGTGATCGTCTCCGACACCTCGCTGTTCGACCTGGCCCACCTGGGCGCCCTGGGGGTCGTCCCCGGCTCCCCCGGCACCCCGGCGCAGCCGATGGTCGCCCAGACCCGCGCCGTCCTGGAACGGTACGGCCCGTACACCGAGATCGTCCTGGACACCGGTCACAGCCCCCACATCGAGCGCCCGGAGGAGTTCCGAACCGCCCTGACGAGCCATTTGCGACGCTAACGCGTCGCGGTGAGGCCGCTCTTATCCGACTCCTTCCCTCGTCGTTCATCCGCTTCGCTCCTTCACTCCTCAGTCCAGTCCCCGGCGCGGCCTCACGGGAGTCCCCCATGACAGATCGCTTGGCTCATCCCCTACGACACCTATCAAAATGGGTTACACGGTCCTTTCCTCGCAGTACTTCTCAATCCAGTCGTCGACGAAGTCCGGTCGTGGCCGGAGGGTTCGTCGCTGTCGTCTTCTTCGCCGCTCTTCTGGTGGGTGGGCCCGCGGCGAGTGCGGGGGCCTCTCCCGCGCACTGCGCCCGGCTGGACCGGGTGCTGGTGCCGGGGGCCGAGCACCAGGTGAAGGCGTGCCTGGACGACCTCACGACGGCCGGCACGATCGCCTCCGGGCACACCGACCCGGCCGACTGGGCGGGCCTGCACCCGGCGGGGGCGGTCAACCCCACCGGCGTGCCCGGCGTCCAGGTCGACGGCTACTTCCCCGACACCTCGACCTCCAACACGACGCACGGCTGGAACCACGACTCGCAGTTCGTGCTCCGGCTGCCCGACGACTGGAACGGCGGGCTGGTGGTCGCGGGCACCCCCGGCAACAGGGAGCAGTACGCGAACGACTTCACCATCTCCGACTGGGCACTGGCCAGGGGCTACGCCTACGCCGTGACGGACAAGGGCAACGTCGGCGTCACCTTCCACCAGGACGGCCGCAGGCCCGGCGACGCGGTCGCGGAGTGGAACGACCGGGTCACGCAGGTCGCGGTCGCGGCCAAGGCCGTCGTCGCGCAGCGCTACGGCAGGCTCCCGAAGCGGACCTACGCGGCGGGCATCTCCAACGGCGGATACCTGGTCCGCTGGCAGTTGGAGAACCGGGCCTGGCTCTACGACGGCGGGATCGACTGGGAGGGCACGCTCTGGCGGGTCAAGGGCGACAACCTGCTCAACTACCTGCCCCCGGCGCTGCGGGCCTACCCGGCGGGCGACACCCAGGCGATGTACGACGCCGGGTTCGCACGCGGGTCGGAGTTCCTGTGGCCCTTCCACTACCAGTACTACTGGGACCTGACCCAGCGCGTCTACCGTGAGGAGCTCGACCCCGCCTTCGACGGCGACACCGAGGCGGGCACCCCGTTCTGCGCCTCGGGCACCCCCGCCTGCGACGCCGACTACGACTACGACGCGCGCAAGCCGTACGCGGCGGTGCGGAAGATCGGGCTCACCGGCCGGATCGGCAAGCCGCTGATCACGATCCACGGCACGCTGGACACGCTGCTGCCGATCTCCCGCTCCGGTGACGTCTACGCGGAGATGGTCGGCGGGCACCGGTCGTTCCGGTACTACCGGATCACCGACGGAACCCATGTGGACAGCCTCTACGCCGCCTACCCCGACAGGCTTCGCCCGCTGCTGCCGTGCTTCCGCAGCGCGTTCGAGGCCATGGAGGGCTGGGTGGAGCGCGGGCAGAACCCGCCGCCGAGCGCGACCCTGCCGAGGCCCTCCGGCGGTGACCTGCCCAACGAGTGCCGACTCGGCGCCTGACGTGGCCGTGCGGTACGGGTGACCGTCTCAGCTGAGCATGTAGCGACGCTGCACGGTCTTGGTGACCCGGACCGCGTTCCTGACCCCCGGTATCCGCAGCGCGAGGCGTTTCAGCAGCGGGTACCAGGGCTCGGGGGGCCGGGCCGCGGCGGACTTGAGGATCTCCACCCGCCCGCCGCGGTTCATCTCCATCTTGAAGCGGAGCCCGGTCTCCTTGCCGTCCACCCGTAGGAAGGGCGCCCAGACGCCCGGCGCGAGGAACCCCTCCCGGTACGCCAGCCGGGTCGGAACCTTGGCGATCAGCCGCCCGGCGAGCTGCCCGGGGACGCCCGGCTCGACCAGGGCGGGCGCGGCGACCTCGCGTTCCCTGCCGGTGGTCTGGCGGAGTACCAGTTCCACGGGCGGCCCTCCGCTCGGTGGCACGTACGGCACGGGCACGACCACGAAGACGTACTTGCGCTGCCTGATGACCGTCGTACCCGGCGAGACCAGGACGATCGACTCGGAGAACGAGCGGGGCTCCACGCAGATCCCCAGCTCCCCCCGGTCCGACCACCAGGGGACGACCAGCCGTTTGGAGTAGTCGGCGACCACCCCGGTACAGTTCAGCGGGGACCCGGTCACCCGGGTCCGGGCCTGCTGAGCCCCCCCGTACATGCGCACGTGGATCTCCCAGAGCCCCGGCGGCAGCGGTCCGTCCACGGCCGCCGAGTCGACGTCCAGCCGGGCCGTGCCGGTGACCTGGAGCCTGACCCCGTTGCGGTGCCGGCAGCGGATCATCGAGCACTCCACCGGCAGGAAGTAGACGACCCCGGTCTCCTCGTGTCTGATGTACACCTCGAACCGCGCCCTGGCCGCGGCCTGACTGACGTCGGCCATCTCGGGGGGGAGGCGGAGCCCGTCCAGGGGCACCGGAGGCTCCCAGAGCAGGCCGTCCTCCCCGTAGGGGATGAAGCGCATCGGGGTGCCGTCGGACTGCATGATCTCCACGGTCAGCCCCATGGTGAGCACGCCGTCGTCCCAGACGACGTCCGTCAGGTCGGCCTGGAGGTGGATGCCCTGGCTGGCTCCGGCCAGCATGACGAGCTGGTCGAGCCTGCCCGCCCGCAGCAGCGCGGCGCGAGCCCGCAACTGCACCGGCAGCAGCAGGTCGAGGCGCGGGGGGAAGCGCTGGACCACCAGCTCGCGCAGGGTCGTGAAGGTGGCCGCCCGGCCCAGGGAGGAGGTGGCGAACGCACCCCCGCCGAGCCGCCGCAGCACCGCGGTGCGGAACCACTGGGCGTACATCCGATCGCGCCTGCGGCCCTCGGGGACCTCGTCGTCGATGATGTCGAGCAGCTCGCGCAGCTCGGCGGCCCAGACGTACGGGTCCTGGAGCGGCTCGGGCCGCTCGGCGACGTGACAGCAGACCTGGTCGGCCATGACCACGATGACCTTGGCCCGCAGGTAAGCGCGGACGACGAAGGCCTGCTCGGCCAGGAGCCCGCCGGGGTCGGAGAAGTTCAGCGCCTCGTCGTCGAGAAAGGCCCTGCGGAACAGCTTGTGCGGGGTGAGCAGCGTGAGCAGCCGGTCCTTGACCACGTCGGCGCGCTCACGGTTGACGTCGAAGACCGGGGAGGGCGGCTTCCGGTCGTCGACCAGCCGCCCGATGAGGATGTCCGCCTCGGTCTCCACGGCACGCCGGTACATCAGCTCCAGGGCCGTCCGTTCCAGGCGGTCGGTCTGGCCGAGCATGTAGACGTACTCGCCCCTGGCCACCATGAGGGCGACGTTGCGGCCGCGCATCGGCGAGCCGGTCCGCTCAAGGTGGAGCACCTTGACGTTCGACCGCACCGCGGCCACGGCGTCGAGGCGCTGCTGGATCCCGTCGTCGGAGCCGTCGTCGGCGAAGATCACCTCGTAGTCGTCGGAGGCCATCGACTGTTCCAGCACCGACCGGATACAGGCGTCGGCGCCATCACCGGGGTTGTGCACCGGCACTACCACGCTGACCTTCACATCCATGCGGCCAAGGGTGCGATGCCCGGGGCCGGGAGACGGTCAGACTTGCCGAGTCCTGGTCTCTCAGTACCAGCCTTTGGCCTGGGAATGGGCCCAGGCCCCGCAGGGCGTGCCGTAGCGGCCCTTGATGTAGGTGAGCCCCCACTCGATCTGGGTGGCCGGGTTGGTCTGCCAGTCGCTTCCCGAGCTGGCCATCTTGTGGCCGGGGAGGGACTGGGGGATGCCGTAGGCGCCACTGGAGGTGTTCATGGCGCGCTCGTTCCAGCCGCTCTCCTTCATCCAGAGCTTCTCCAGGCAACCCCACTGGTCGGCCCAGCCCCGGGACTCCAGCATCTGCTTGCCCAGTGCCCTGTTGCCGGTCGGGTTGGCGGTGCCCGGGGGGAGCCGCTGCGGGTTGAACCCGCCACCGCCCGGCGCCTCGTCAACGATCTTGACCGGGCTGAGCACCTTGCGGTTCTCCCGCTCGGCGGCGATCTTGTCGGCCTTGAGCGCCTGGGCCGCCTGGGCCTTCAGCATGTCGGACTCCAGGTCGGAGCCGAACGGGTCGGAGCCGAGCACCTGCGCCATCTCTTCCAGGGTGAGCGGCTGCGTGGGCGGCGCCGAGGCGTTCTGCACCGCGGTGTAGGCGGTGAAGGCTCCGCCACCCACCAGGATCACGACCGCGGTGCCCAGGATCAGGACACGCTTGGGGGTCAGACGGCCCGGCGTCTTCGTCTTGGCCGTTCTGCGATTGGAACGACGGGCACGGGGCGCCGCCGAGCGGTCCTTCAGTTGCTGTGATCCTGGACTCACGACCTATGAGCTTGCCGTGCGGAGGGGGGTGGTCCGCAACCGGAACGGAAGAGTTGGTCGGCGCCGTACGAGATCCACCGGGCTTCTCCTGAGCTAATCACCAGGCCAGAGCGCTTTCCAGGCAAGGAAAAGATGGGAGTGATTTTGCTCACATTTTACCCTACGGTGCCCCTTCGCCTCTCTATGTGATCACAGGAGCGCCCGAATCACGGCTTGACTGCCTTGTTCAGGTACTGTTTGCCCTATGTCGGGGTTCATGACCTGGCAGATCCATCCAAGCCTTGAGAGAATGATTACCCGGTGGCAGGCATCCTCCTCGTCGAAGACGACCCCTCGGTCAGGACCGGGCTGGAGCTGGCGCTCACCCGGCAGGGCCATTCCGTCACCGCGTGCGCCAGCGGCGAGGAGGCGCTTGAGCACATCAGGTCCCGCCGCCCCGAGATCGCCATCCTGGACGTCATGCTGCCCGGCATCGACGGCGTCGAGGTGTGCCGCCGCATCCGCAGGCTGGACCAGCTGCCGGTGATCCTGCTCACCGCCAGGGGCGACGACCTCGACGTGGTGGTGGGACTGGAAGCCGGGGCCGACGACTACGTGGTCAAGCCGGTCGAGCCGCGGGTCCTGGACGCCCGCATCCGCGCCGTCCTGCGCCGGATGGAGTCGGTCGCCTCCGACCGCATCACCTTCGGCGACCTGGTCATCGACAGGGGCGCGCTCAAGGTGTCGCTGAGCGGCCGCGAGGTCCACCTCACCCCCACCGAACTGCGGCTCCTGCTCGAACTCGTCCGCCATCCCGGCCAGGTGCTCAACCGCAGGTACCTGCTGCGGGCCGTCTGGGACCACACGCACGTCGCGGACTCCCGGCTGGTCGACGCCTGCGTCCAGCGGGTCCGCGCCAAGATAGAGGCGGTTCCCGCCGAGCCCGAGTTCATCCACACGGTACGGGGATTCGGCTACCGGTTCAGCCCACCGTGAAACGCACCCACACCGGCCTGCGCGGCCGTCTGGTGATCACCTTCACCCTGATCGCCGTCACCGCCTCCTCGCTGGTCGCCGGGATCGGCTACGAGTTCGTCAAGATCCGCATGATCGGACGCGCCGAGCAGGTCGCCGTGAGCGACGTGCGCGACATCCTGGAGGGCATCAGAGTGCCCATCGGCGCGCTCTGGCCCGGGGACAGCCCGCCGACCGACGACGAGATCAGCGCGCTGCAGAAGAGCCTGCGCCCGCAGGGCGGCAGGGTGGTGGTCCGCTACGAGGACTACCTCTACCCCGACGGCGAATTCGGCATCAGGGACGTCCCCGGCGACCTCGCCGCCAGGGCCACCCAGCGGATGGTCGCCAAGCGGCAGATCATCAACGGCGACATGTGGCTGCTCATCGGGACCCCCGTCTGGCGGATCGAGCCCATCCACACCGCCCAGCCCACCGGGATGACCGTCTACGTGTTCGCCCCCCTCATCGAGGAGGAGCGTCTTCTCAGCGGCCTGCGGCAGCCGCTGGCCGTCGCCAGCGTCGCCATGCTGATCATCGCGCTGGCCCTGGGACTGCTGTCGGCCCGGCAGCTCCTGCTGCCGGTCAGGCGGCTCGGCTCCGCGGCCCGCGCGCTCGGCGCCGGCCACCTGGACACCCGCCTGCCCGTGCACGGTAAGGACGAGCTCGCCGAACTCACCGCCACGTTCAACGACACCGCCGCCGCCCTGGAGCGGAGCGTCTCCGAACTCCGCTCGCTGGAGGCGATGTCCCGCCGCTTCGTCGCCGACGTCTCCCACGAGCTCAGGACCCCGCTGACCGCGATGACCGCGGTCACCGACATGCTCTCCGAGGAGGCCGAGCGGCTGCCCCCCGAACCCGCGGCCGCCGTGCAGCTGGTGCTGCGGGAGATCGCGCGGCTGCGTACCCTGGTGGAGCAGCTCATCGAGGCGAGCCGGTTCGACTCGGGCACCGCGACGCTGAACGTGGACACGGTGAACATCGTCGACGTGATCTGGGACTGCCTGGAGATGCGCGGCTGGTCGGACCAGGTGCGGGTGAACGTGCCCCAGGGACTGGTCTTCTCCGTCGACCCCAGGCGATTCGACGTCATCGTGGCCAACCTGGTGGGCAACGCCCTACGCCACGGGGAGCCCCCCGTGATGGTGACCGCCCGCAGCACCCCGAACGGCCTGGAGGTGAAGGTGCGCGACCACGGCAAGGGCATCCCGGCCAAGGATCTGCCGTTTGTGTTCAACCGCTTCTACAAGGCGGGCGCCCGGGGCGACGGCAGCGGACTCGGCCTGTCCATCGCGCGGGCCAACGCCCAGTTGCACGGCGGCACGATCTCGGTCCGCGCGCAGCGGCCGGGAACCCTCTTCACCGTCTGGCTGCCCCCGGCATGAGGCGCCTCACCTGTCTGCTCGCCGCCCTCGCGGTCCTGTGTGGATGCGGCATCTCTCCCACCGAGGTCCAGGACTACGGCCGCCCGCCGGTGATCAGCTACAGCCCGACCTGGGTGACCGTCTATCTGCTCCGTGACGGACGGCTTGAACCGGCCAGGATCCCGGTGGTCTCCGACTCGGCCAAGAACATCATCGACACCCTCTTCCGGGCGGGCAAGCAGCCGCCGAAACGGGGGCTGACCAGCGCGCTCAACAACTTCAGCCACTACGACACCAAGACCACCCGGTACTCCGACAACACCGACCAGCGCAACGATCCGGACGACAGCCTGGGCTACCGACTGAATGTGATCATCACGGGCGAGGGCAAGATCTCCAATGAGGGCCTCGCCCAGATCACCTGCACCATCCGGCAGAACAAGCAGGAGAGCATCTGGAGCGTCGAGATCACCCGGCTCTTCCCCGGAGTCCCGGAGTCGATGGGCGAGCACACCTGCTTCGAGTTCCGCAAACTCGCGGCCCCCGGCGTACGACTGCCGCCGTGAGCGCTCCTTGACGCCCGGTGCCGTGGTCCACGGCCGGCGTCCGCCGACCCGCGAACGACGAGCGAAGCGCGGTCGCGATGCCTCACGGCACCCGCGACCGCGCTTCGCACGATCATGCCTGGAGGTCCAGGACACCCGTCACATCGTGATGTCCTCCAGCATCTCGGTGACCAGCGCCGCGATCGGCGAGCGCTCCGAGCGGGTCAGCGTGACGTGCGCGAACAGCGGGTGCCCCTTGAGCTTCTCCACCACCGCCACGACGCCGTCGTGCCGGCCCACCCGCAGGTTGTCGCGCTGGGCGATGTCATGGGTGAGGACGACCCGGGAGTTGGCGCCGATCCGGCTCAGCACGGTGAGCAGCACCCCGCGCTCCAGCGACTGCGCCTCGTCCACGATGACGAAGGCGTCGTGCAGGGAACGGCCGCGGATGTGGGTGAGCGGGAGCACCTCCAGCATGCCCCGGTCCATCACCTCCTCGATCACCTCGGGCGTGGTGACCGCGCCCAGGGTGTCGTAGACGGCCTGTGCCCACGGGCTCATCTTCTCGTTCTCGGAACCCGGCAGGTAGCCCAGTTCCTGGCCGCCCACGGCGTACAGCGGGCGGAAGACGATGACCTTGCGGTGCTGGCGGCGCTCCAGTACCGCCTCCAGGCCCGCGCAGAGGGCGAGCGCGGACTTTCCGGTGCCCGCCCGGCCGCCCATCGAGACGATGCCGACCTCGGGGTCCATCAGCAGGTCGAGCGCGATCCGCTGTTCGGCGGAACGGCCGTGCAGGCCGAACACCTCGCGGTCGCCGCGCACCAGCCGCACCGACTTGTCGGGCAGCACCCTGCCCAGTGCCGACCCTCTGCTCGACAGCAGCCGCAGGCCGGTGTGGGTGGGCAGGTCGCGAGCCTCCTCCAGGTCGGCGGTGCCGTGCTCGAAGAGCACCTCCACGTCCTCGGAGGTCACCTGGAGTTCCGCCATGCCTGTCCAGCCGGACTCGACCACGAGTTCGGCGCGGTACTCGTCCGCGGCGAGACCGATGGAGGCGGCCTTCACCCGCATCGGCAGGTCCTTGGAGACCAGTACCACGTCGTGTCCCTCGGCGGCGAGGGTGCGGGCCACGGTCAGGATGCGGGTGTCGTTGTCGCCGAGCCGGAACCCGACGGGCAGGATGGACGGGTCACTGTGGTTGAGCTCGACCCGGATGGTGCCCTCGCCGATCGGCATGGGCTCGTCCAGCCGTCCGTGCGTCACCCTCAGGTCGTCGAGGTACCTCAGCGCCTTGCGCGCGAAGTATCCGAGCTCTGGATGATGGCGTTTGCCCTCCAACTCGGTGATGACGACGATCGGGATGACCACCTCATGCTCGGCGAAACGGCTCATCGCCGTTGGATCCGCCAGGAGCACCGAGGTGTCCAGGACGTACGTGCGCCGCTTGACTGCCGGCGACGTGGGTGAGGACGAAGGGTTTGCCACGCGTTCTCCCCCGGGCGCCAAGGACGGCGCCCTGCCATGAGCTGGGATGCGGACCGGCCTCGGACCCGCTCACGAGAATGCCGAGCAGGGACCGGCGACCGGCCCTCCTCAGCGAATCGTGACGCAAAGGCGGGCCCTCTCCGGCGTAGGTGAGTCGTGCTCTCCTACTTCTTACGGTACGTCCTGAATGCCCTACTTCCAACTGCTTAAGACTGACCGAAAGGGGTCGTTCATGTGCTGTTTCAGGAACCGTACCTACGGTGCCGCGCGGCGTACGAGCGGAGGGCCCGCAAGAAGTCGACCCTGCGGAAGTCAGGCCAGTAGGCCTCGCAGAAGTAGAACTCGGAGTGGGCGCTCTGCCAGAGCAGGAAGCCGGAGAGCCGCTGCTCTCCCGAAGTACGGATGACCAGATCCGGGTCGGGCTGGCCGCGCGTGTAGAGATGCTTCGCGATGTGCTCCACATCGAGGACCTCGACAAGGTCCTCGATGCTCGCGCCCTTGCTCGCGTGCTCCTGGAGAAGGGAGCGCACCGCATCAGCGATCTCACGCCTTCCTCCATACCCAACGGCAACGTTCACAATCAAACCGGGACGATGTGATGTCGCTTCTTTTGCATCTTTGAGCACACGGGCCGTGTGATCCGGCAAAAGATCTAGCGCACCCATGGGCTTGATGTGCCAGCCGTCGGCCACGAGTTCCTGGACCACGTCCTCGATGATCTTCATCAGGGGGTCCAGCTCGTCCTTGGAACGGTTGATGTTCTCGCTGGAGAGCAGCCACACGGTGACGACCTCGACACCGGCCTCGCGGCACCAGCCGAGCAGCTCCGAGATCTTGTCCGCGCCCTTGCGATGTCCGCGGCTCACGTCGTCGATGCCCATCGAGCGTGCCCAGCGACGGTTACCGTCAACGATCACGCCGACGTGCCGGGGAAACATCTCCCGCTGACGGGACAGCTTCGCTTCGAGCCGGCGCTCGTAGAGTCGATAGACGAGATCGCGCACGCCCATTGGAGCCCCTCCCTCAGCACCCGCCATGAATGGGCGCCGACAGGCAATTATCGCCGTCCCGCGGACCCCTCCGCCCCCTCTACAGGGATCTGGCCGACTTGCCCGGTTTGTATGGTCCTAGGCATCCTTCGGCTTCCGCGATGATGTCTTCCACGAAAACCCCCAGCTCAGCAGAAGTGAGCACGGCGCGCATACCCACTCCGCCGCCGCCCCATGCCTCCAGGAACGCTCTCCTGGTGAGCCGCCATGCCCCGGCCGGGCCGCGCCGTCCGGGAACCCAGATCGGAATGGTGCGCAGTTGGCAGCGGAGTTCACCCCCGCCGACGACCCCGTTCCTGGCCCGGTAACGAAAGGCGAACAGTTCCGCGTCACCGGGGAAGCGGTCGTCGGGATCGGGCCACCGCGCCTCGTGGCCGGCGCGGGCCTCGGCGACCCCGCGCGCCAGCCGGCTGAGAGTCCAGCCGCAGCGCTCCCCCACCGTCCCGTACAACGCGCCGTCGCGATGGAGTTCGAGCGTTATCTCGTACGGCGTACCGACACTGTCCCGGCACGCCACCGGCGTAACGGTCAGATAAGAACCATCAAGACAACGCACTCCCCCCACCTCAGAGAGGGTATCCCCGGCTCAGACCATCAAAACGTGATCAACGCCATCCATGTCCCCGCCAGCCGGGCGGCTGGTGCCACTCGGTCCATCCGTACCCCAGGCGCCCGTCGGAGGCCTCGAACCGGCACAGGGCACGCGGGAACCGGGCGATCTCCCCGTCCGGCGACGTCATGGCGACCGGGGCGAAGGCGAGCGGGACGACGGTCATCGGCATCCCCGGCACCTCCAGCCGCGCCCTGGACGGGAATCCGTCCTCCCCGAACTCGCTCGCCGCGGTGAAGCCCTCACGGTGCTCCAGCGCCCCGCCCGGCGGAGCCGTGAAGCATGGCCAGGGCATCTCGAAGCCGACGTTCGCCCGCATGCCGTGAAAGAACGTGCCGTCGTCGAGCCGGCCCGAGCTCCACAGCCACGACGGCCCCCACCAGTCACGCTCTCCCCAGCTGTGGTCGCGCTCACCATGACCGGAGAAGGCGATCTCCTCGCCACCGACCCGGATGGTCCCCTCGACCTCGCAGGGGACCTCGTAGCGCGGGACGAAGCCGTAGGGGTATGCCTCGCCGGCGCTCCGCCACTCCAGGTCGAACGCCAGGGAGGTCGTGGCGGCGCCGTCCAGGTCCCGGTACGCCAGGGCGGGGTCGGAGAGGACGGCGGCCGCCCCCGCCTCGAGGCTCACCCGCAGGGACCGCATGGGGAGCGTCACGTCGTGGGTGGCCTGGAAGTTCTCGCCCCGCACCGCGAGGTCGGGACCGGGGAGCGGGACATGGTGGTCGACCAGCAGCACCGTGGGCCTGCCCACGCCGACCAGGCACGCCCAGTACCAGGCGCGGTTCCAGTTGGGATACAGGCCCAGCCGGACGTAACCGGCGAGCGCGCCGTCCTCGGTCGTGAAGTCCAGGTAGACCGACTCGCTCCACAGCGGCTCGGCACCGGCCGGGTGCGTCCCCTCGTCCTCGGGGCGCAGCGGCCAGGTCGCGTGATCGGCGGAATTCCCCACGGTCGCTCCCGGCACAGGCACTCGATCATGTACCGGCTCAACCTAACCGACGGCGCCTCCGCAGCATAGAGCCCCTGGCGGCCGTCGCTCCGGTCTTCCGGCCCCCGGTGCCGGTCGAACGGCGTGCGCGCGAGGAGTGCACGGCCAGGCGTAGCGCGACCAGCCCGGCGACCAGGAGGAGCACGACGAGCACGGTGATGATGATCTTTGCGATGTGCATGCCGACCTCCGGGACGACTTCCCTTCCCGAGGTCCACTACCCAGTGGACGAACAGGGAAGGCCGCAAGTTTCTAACGGCGCCTGGCGAAAGGCGACCATCGGCGGGGCCCAGGGGTGACGGACTCCTTCGGCAGCCGCCCCGCCGCGCGCAGCCGGTCGGCGAAGTCGCGGGCGTCGGCGTGCGAGCCGCCCGGCGGCTTGGGGCGGCCTCGCGCGTACGCGTCGAACTCCGCGGCGAAGCCGTCGCCGAGCAGCGCGGCCAGGTCGGGCCGGAGACGGGCCACCGTTCTGCGCCGCTTGGAGATCAGGCCGGACTCCTGGATCAGCAGCCGCTCCCTGTCGAACCCCGGCGGTGCCTCCTCCCCCGCCACCAGGGCGGCCAGCAGCGCTGCCTGCGCCCCGGCCAGCGCCTCCCTGGCCGCGTCCTCAGACACCGGACATCGCGCCGCGGATCCGGCCCAGCTCCCGCTCCAGCGCGCCGTCGCTGGGGTAGTCGTCGTCCCATTCGAGCAGCACTCCCGGCGGATCCACCCTGGCGCACAGCTCCGCGAGGATGTCCAGCACCTCCTCGGGGACGCGGGCGGTGTGGGTGTCGTGCCACAGCCCTCCGCGGGAGTGGCCCCCGGCGACATGGACGTAGGCGAGTTCGGACAGCGGCAGGCCGTCCAGCGCGGCGGTGGCCGACAGCCCCAGGTTGACCTGGTTCGTGTAGAGGTTCGCCACGTCGACCAGGAGCCCGACGCCGGTCATCTCCACCAGCTCTCCGAGAAAGGCGGCCTCGGTCATCTCGTCCTCCGGCCAGCCGAACAGTGCCGCGACGTTCTCCAGGGCCAGCGGGACGGGAAGCGCCTCCTGTGCCCGCCGCACGTTCTCCGCGACAACGGCCAGCGCGGCCCTGGTACGCGGCACCGGCAGCAGGTGGCCGGCCTCCATGCCGCCCGCCCTGACGAAGGCCAGGTGCTCGCTGACCAGCGGCGCCTCCAGGGCGCGCGCGCAGTCCGCCAGCCGCGCCAGCCGCCGAGGGTCGGGATGCTCGGCACCGCCGATGCCCAGCCCGACGCCGTGCGGGATCACCGGCACGCCCCGGGCGCGGAGCACCCGCAGTGACTCGGGGAGCCGGGCCGGGTCGACGTTCTCGGCGACGACCTCGACGAAGTCGACCCCGGGCAGCCGTTCCACGGTCAGGTCGATCTCCGGCCGCCAGCCGATGCCCACGGCCGGCCCGGCCGCCGCCGGGAGCGCCCCGCCGGCGACCGTCCTCGCCGCGGCGACCGGGGGACGCTCACCCACCGCAGCCGCCCCCGCACCCGCCACCGCAACCGGACCCGCCACCGTCACTCGATCCGCCACCGTCACTCGATCCGCCACCTGAGTCGCCCCAGCTCCCGGATCCGAAGTCACCGCCGCCGCCACCGCAGGCGCCGACCGCGCAGCCGCTCCCGGAACCACTCGCGCTCTGGCGCTGGAGCTCCTCCACAAGGCCGGGCTCGTCGAGCTCCCCCAGCCCGTACAGGGCGACGGGAATGCCGACGGCGAAGGCCAGGTCGGGCGCGACGGGGCGGGCGCCCCGGACATAGGTCCCGCGGGCGGAGGTGAGCACGTCGTGGCCCGCGTGGCTCAGGACGTCGCGCAGCAGCCGCTTGTGCCGCGCGTAGACGGAGAACCCGAGGAGCGCCGCGATAAGTGCGACCAGCAGCGCCGCGGCGCCGAGCCTTCCCCTGGCGCCCGCGATCAGGATGCCCACCGCGAGGACCAGCGTGACGATCGAGGTGACCAGGAGCCGGTTCAGCAGTCCCCGCGCGTGGTCGAGCGCGCTCTCGGGCACCAGCAGGCCCAGTCCCAGCAGCCGGTAGCGCAGGCCGTCGACGGCCTGTCCGGCGGCCACCGCGTGGCGGAGCTCGCCCACCGGGGCGGCGCCCCCACGCTGGGCGAGCGCCGCCGTGACGGCGTGTTCGATCGGGTCGGGAGAGGGCACGGCCCCGGCGACCAGGCTGACCTGACCGCCTCGCGAGACCCGGATCACCCCGGCTTTGGCCAGCATGCCGAGCGCGGTGTTGACCACTCGGCGCGGGCCTCCGGAGAGGTAGGCGAGCTCATAGGGGGTCGGCGGCCCGCCGTGGTGGCGGGTCACCGCCGAGCGGACCCGGCGGTGCTCACGGCCGAGCGTGAACGCCGTGGAGACGACGGCCAGGGCGGCGGCGAAGGCGATGACGAACAGCGGGAACCCCATATCCGCCTCCTCGGGGGAAAGGGATCGCAGGCGTGACGTCCCGTGTATCCGATTGGACGCGCACAGCCTGTCAGAAGTTTCCCCCGTCTTCGACCCCTTTGCAGCTGTCAGCCCAGGCGGGCGACGAGTGCCTCGTGCTCCTCCCAGAGCTCGCGGGGCAGGTGGTCGCCGAAGGTCTGGAAGAAGGCGGGCATGAGCGCCGCCTCCTGCCGCCAGATCTCCTCGTCGACGCTGAGCAGCGTCCGCATGTCCTCCTCGGAGACCGCGAGACCGTCGGTGTCGAGCTCGGCGGGGAGCAGGCCGATGGGGGTGCGCACCGCCTCCGCCTGGCCGTTGAGACGGTCGACGATCCACTTGAGCACGCGGGAGTTCTCCCCGAACCCGGGCCAGATGAACTTGCCCTCGTCGTTCTTGCGGAACCAGTTCACGTAGTAGACGCGCGGCAACTCGGCGTTCTCCCGCCGGCCGATCTTGAGCCAGTGGGCGAAGTAGTCGCCCATGTTGTAGCCGCAGAAGGGCAGCATCGCGAACGGGTCGCGGCGCAGCTCGCCGACCTTGCCCTCGGCGGCGGCGGTCTTCTCCGAGGCGATGTTGGCCCCGATGAAGACGCCGTGCTGCCAGCTCAGCGCCTCCGTCACCAGCGGGACCGCGCTGGCGCGGCGCCCGCCGAACAGGATCGCCGAGATCGGCACGCCCGCGGGATCCTGCCACTCACGGGCGATCGTCGGGCACTGCGCGGCGGGGACCGTGAAGCGGGCGTTGGGGTGCGCGGCCGGCTCGCCGGACTCCGGCGTCCAGTCACGGCCCTTCCAGTCGGTCAGGTGCGCCGGGGGCTGGTCGGTGAGTCCCTCCCACCACACGTCACCGTCGTCGGTGAGGGCGACGTTCGTGAAGATGCTGTTGCCCCAGAGCGTCTCGATCGCGTTGGCGTTGGTGGACTCGCCGGTGCCGGGAGCGACGCCGAAGAAGCCCGCCTCTGGGTTGATGGCCCGCAGCCTTCCGTCGGCACCGAAGCGCATCCAGGCGATGTCGTCGCCGATCGTCTCGACCTTCCAGCCCGGGATGGTCGGCTGGAGCATGGCGAGGTTCGTCTTGCCGCACGCGCTCGGGAAGGCCGCCGCGACGTAGCGCGTCTCCCCCGAAGGCGGGGTGAGCTTGAGGATGAGCATGTGCTCGGCCAGCCAGCCCTCGTCCCGGGCCATCGTGCTGGCGATTCGCAGCGCGTAGCACTTCTTGCCGAGCAGGGCGTTGCCGCCGTACCCCGAGCCGTAGGACCAGATCTCGCGGGTCTCGGGGAAGTGGCTGATGTACTTGGTGGCGTTGCACGGCCACGGCACGTCGTCCTGGCCGGGTTCGAGCGGGGCGCCGACCGAGTGGACCGCCTTGACGTAGCCGCCGCGCTCCTCGATGAGCCGCAGCGCGTCCTCGCCCATCCGGGTCATGACGCGCATCGACACGACCACGTACGGCGAGTCGGTGATCTCCACACCGAGCTGGGAGATCTCACCGCCCAGCGGCCCCATGCAGAACGGCACGACGTACATCGTCCGGCCGCGCATGCTGCCCTTGAAGATCTCGCCGAAGGTGCGGCGCATCTCGGCGGGGGCGATCCAGTTGTTGGTCGGCCCGGCATCCTCCTCGCGCTCCGAGCAGATGTAGGTCCGGTCCTCGACCCGGGCGACGTCGCTGGGGTCGGAGGCGGCGTGGAAGCTGTTCTGCCGCTTGGCCAGGCGTGTGAAGGTCCCTCGCTCGACCAGCAGGTTCGTCAGGCGCGTCCATTCGACCTCGGAGCCGTCGCACCATTCGATCCGGTCCGGCTGTGTCAGCTCGGCGATCTCCCTGACCCATTCGGCCAGTTCCGCATGACTGGTCGGGCTGGTGGTGTTCACGTCTACGGTAAGGGACACTGCTCGGGCTCCTTTACGCTTCACGGGGCCAAAACATCATTAACGACGGAACCGCGCTTAATCCAATTGGCGTAGACCAGTGAATTCGCGCGATCAGATGTCAAGGCGCTTCCGGCTCGGCGTCTCCTGCGGTGTATAGCCTGGCAGGAGCCGCAGGGCTGTGCAGCCCCCTACCCAGAAAAAACGGCTCTAAAAAAGCTTTTCCCGCACTGGTATAGGCCAATGAGAAAGGTCTAAACCAATCGGCCGACAGGTTCAGACCAATTTATCGGCCATTCCCGCTGCCCAGCCTCAGGAATTCACGTCGGGTCCGGCGGCCCGGACACGGTCGACATGCCGTAGCGCGTCCCTCAGATCCGCCAGCCAGGTGTCGGTGTGGTCGCCCACCAGACGTACGCACCAGGCGAGCGCGTCACTGCGGCTGCGGGCCACCCCCGCGGCCACGAGGGTGTCGAGCACCCGGCGCTCCGACTGCCTGAGCCTGGTCATGACGGGCACCGACAGTGTGGTGAACATCACCGTCTCGCCGCCGACCGCGACCCCCCAGGAGACCTTCCTGCGGAACAGGTGTTCGGCCTCCAGGGCGATCTCCACGCGCCGCTCCCTGGTCTCCTCGCGGAAGCGCAGGATGCCGCCCTCCAGTGCGGCGGAACGCTCCACCTCCGAGACGTCGTCACCGAGCGCGGGAGCCCGGAGCCGGCCGACCACCGCGATCTCCTCGCGGTCCAGCACGATCTCGGGCTCGCCTTCGAACCATTCCCGGGGCAGCCTTCCCGAGAACCAGCCGCGCAGCTTCTCCACTGTTTTATCTTTTTCCATGTAATTTAGATTACAACGTTCACCGCCGCTGTCCACGGTGGCCCGCACAGGCGCGAGAATCGGCGAATGAGATCACCCCAACGCGCCGGAGGGCTGCGTGAGCGCAAGAAGGCGAAGACCCGCTGTGCGATTCAGGAGCACGCGCTGCGTCTGTTCGCCGAGCGGGGATACGAGGCCACGACCGTCGAGCAGATCGCCGAGGCGGCGGAGGTGTCGCCGAGCACCTTCTTCCGCTACTTCCCCACCAAGGAGGACGTGGTCGTCCAGGACGGGTACGACTCGCTGATCGTCTCCGCGCTCCGCGAGAGCAGCCCGGAGGCGACGCCCATCGACGCGTTCCGGCAGGCCGTGCGGGCCGTGTTCGAGAGCTTCCACGCCGAGGACTTCTCCCGGGCCGCCGCCATGGCCCGGCTCGTCCTCTCCGTGCCCGCGCTGCGGGCCAGGCGACTCCAGGCCGCCGCCGGCACGCACACGGCGATGTGTACGGAGATCGCCTCCCGCACCGGCCGCGATCCCCGCGACCTCTCCGTCGAGACCTTCGCCGCCGCGGTGCTCGGGGCCATGCTCCCCTCCGTCGCCCGCTGGGCCGCGAACCCCTCGGAGAACCTGCCCGACCTCCTCGACACCGCCCTGGTCCAGCTCGCCGCCGGCCTCCCGCTCACCGGTACGCGGTAGGCGAAAGGCCCAGGGGGCCTAGCGGACGCGGGCGGCGACCGCCGGGCTGACGCGCACGGCCCCGGCGAAGTTGCGGGTGGTGACGGGGACGAGCTTGACCACGTCGCCGGTCCTGGGAGCGTGCAGCATCTTGCCGTCCCCCCAGTAGATCGCCACGTGCGAGACGTAACCGGGGTTGGTGGGGTCGTGCCGCCAGAACAGCAGGTCCCCCGGCTGTGCCTGGGCGAGCGGGATCTGCGGGCCCGAGACGAACTGCTGGTGCGTCACCCGGGGCACCGTGATCCCCGCCTGGGCGTACGCCCACTGGACCAGGCCCGAGCAGTCGAAGCTGTCCGGCCCTTCCGCGCCCCACACGTACGGGCGGCCGAGCTTGCTGATCGCGGCGGTGAGCGCGGTCCTGATCTGGGGAGTGGTCGGGAAGGAACCGGCCGGCCAGTTCGTGCTCCGGGGGGCCGTCAGCACCGGGTTGATCACGGCGACCTGCCCTCCCTTGGGCAGTACGCGCAGGAGCGCGCGACGCAGCTTCGCGGAGTCGGCCTTCGGGGCGCTCACCACGAGCGCGTTGTTCTCCGGGATGCCCAGTGCGCGGGCGGTCGGCCGGGAGACCACCGCGTCGATGGCGCCCATGCCCATCGTGGCGTAGGCGCCGACCCTCAGGTTCTGCCCGGCGGTGGTGAACGTCTTGCCCAGCGGCATGCCCCCGTCGTTGCCCAGGACGAAGGAGACGGCGACCTCCCCCGCCGAGACGTTCCGCCAGAGCCTGTCGGAGCGCGCCGTCGGCTTGGGGGTGTAGGCGCGGAACGTCGAGGGGTTCACCCCGAGCGTCTGAACCCGCTTGCCGTCCAGGATCACCTCCGCGGCGTCGGCGCGCTCCACCGCCCGCACCCCGGAGAGCTGGGCGACCTTGGCCACCACCGCCGAGCTGAGCGGCTTGGGCGCCACGACGAAAAGATGCGGTTTCCGCATCGAGGTCAGCGGCGCCACCGGAGCGGGCGCCTGCGCGGGCTGGGCGGGCTTCGCCACCTGGGTCGGCACGGTGGCGACGGACCTGCGCATGGTGACCGTCTCCGGATCGGCCTCCGGCATCTGCGTGTAGATCATCAGACCGATGGCCAGCACGCCGACGAGCAGAACGGCGAGGATCGGGACCGCCTGCCTCATCAGGCGGGCGGCGCGGCTGTGGCGGAGACGTGGACGGTAGGCGAGGTCCTGGCGGGCCTCCCGAATCAGGTCGGAGACACGTGGCCGCCGATCGAACACGACATATCCCCTTCTCCCGCCGGGCCGGCCCTACGAGGGTGCCGTACACCGCCCGGCGATGCACGCGAACCCACCAAAAAGCGCCTTATCTGCAATACGGCCGAAAGACTACAAAACTCCCGCCAAATCCTCCAAGACATGGCAATCCGCCGGGACACCCGTCCCGGCGGATCAACGGATCAACGGAGTATGGGGAGGTCAGTTGCCGACGTACGGCACGGCCTCGAGGATCTCGACGGTGTTGGACCGGCCGTTCGGCATCGTGTAGGTCGCCTTCTCACCGATCTTCTTGCCGTTGATCGCCGAGCCGAGAGGCGACTTCGGCGAGTAGACGTCGATCGGGGCGCCGCTCTCCTCGCGGGAGGCCAGCAGGAAGGCGACCTCCTCGTCGTCGCCCTCGAAACGGACGGTGACCGTCATTCCTGGGCCCACCACGCCTTCGGTACGGGGCGCCTCACCGACCTTGGCGCTGTCCAGGATCTGACGGAGATGGAAGATGCGGGCCTCCATCTTGCCCTGCTCGTCCTTGGCGGCGTGGTAGCCACCGTTCTCCTTCAGGTCGCCCTCTTCGCGGGCCGCCTCGATCTTCTTGGCGATGTCGACGCGCCCGGGCCCCGAGAGATGCTCGAACTCAGCCTTCAGGCGGTCGTACGCCTCCTGAGTGAGCCAGGTGACGCTCTCGTTGTGGGAGTCGGCCACGGGTTCTCCTTGCTTCCTCTAGGGGGCTTCGTGCTTGGGGGTTGCGGACGGTCGAATCTCGACAGGCTAACAAGTTAGGCCTTCGTCCGCCTCCTCAAATGTCTCACTATACGAGATAGCAGTACTGGACATGACCAGAAGTGGCCTGAGCACTGGTCTCTAGCTGTTCAGTAAGCCGAACATACCCCTCACCAGCCGGAATATTGACCTCCTTGCTGCCGACCTCGACGTGGCTGACGTCGGTGGCCCGCAGCCGGCAGAGCGCCGCGCGATCAGATGGTTTGACGACCTCGAACATGATCTGCACAGAATCGCCGCGGCTGGCATCGAATGCGATGAGCTGGTCGATGACTTCCGTGTTGCCCTTGGACGCCCACATCACATAGCCCCAGCCCCCCGCGCACACGGCGCAGAGGATCGCGATCACGACGTGCACGACGAAGCGTCCCCTGCGCTCCGGACGGTCGGGAAAATCGTCCGGGGTGCCAAGGATCGGGCCGTTCTGACGGCCCTTCTCGGCTTCGCTGGTGGCCATGACGGAATCTCCCTGCACTACCTCGGTGTTATCCGAGACAATTGTCCCCTGCGGGGGCCTCGCCCTCGCGACCGCCCAAGAGAAACTAACCTCTTCACAGAGTGACGTAAGCCAAGGGCGCGCGGGGCACCGCGTCGAGCGGAGCGGGGGATACGGCCAGGTTAGGCCGCCCGCGAGGCGACCGACGACGATCCGAAGCGCGACCGACACAGAGGAGACACCGAGCCCGTGAGCGCACCACTCAGGCTGATGGCCGTCCACGCGCATCCCGACGACGAGTCGAGCAAAGGCGCCGCCACCATGGCGCGCTACGTGGCCGAGGGCGTGGACGTGCTGGTCTGTACGCTCACCGGGGGCGAACGCGGGTCGATCCTGAACCCCAAGATGGAGCGCCCGGAGATCCTGGAGAACATCGGCGAGGTGCGACGTCTGGAGATGGAGCGCGCCCGCGAGATCCTCGGCGTACGGCAGCGCTTCATGGGCTTCGTCGACTCCGGCCTGCCCGAGGACGAGAGCGAACCGCTACCCGAGGGCTGCTTCGCCCTGCAGCCCCTCCAGACCGCCTCGGCCTCGCTGGTTGCGGCCGTCCGCGAGTTCAGGCCGCACGTCATCCTCACCTACGACGACGACGGCGGCTATCCGCACCCCGACCACATCATGACCAACCGGGTCTCGGTGGAGGCGTTCGAGGCGGCGGGCGACCCCGACCGTTACCCGGGCACCGGCGAGCCCTGGCAGCCCCTGAAGCTCTACTACCACATGGGTTTCACCAAGGACAGGTTCGAGGCGCTGCACGAGGCGATGAACTCCCGCGGCATGGGCTCCCCCTACGCCGACTGGATCTCCCGCTGGGAGGACCGCCCGCAGAAGTGGCCGGTGACCACCCGGGTCCCCTGCGGCGACTACTTCGAGATCCGCGACGAGGCGCTGCTCGCGCACGCCACCCAGGTCGATCCGGACGGCTTCTGGTTCGTCTGCCCGCGTGACCTGCAGCGTGAGATCTGGCCGACCGAGGACTACCACCTGGCCCGCGCGCTCGTGGACGTCGAGCTTCCCGAGGACGACCTGTTCACCGGAATCCACGCGGACACGGTCTCGCACGCCTGCCACTGACGCGACCGTGGGGTGGCGGTGGCAGACTTGACGTGTGATTACACCAAACGTCCTCGACGAGTCCGTCGTCAACCCGGGCCTCGTGGGCTTCCTCGTCGTGGCAGCGATGGGGTTCGCCCTCTACCTGCTCGTCAAGTCGATGCGCAGGCAGATCTCCAGGATCGAGGTCCCCTCCGAGGCCGAGCTGAGGAATCAGCGGAGCACCGCCGGCACCACGACACCGACCGCCCCCTAGTCCGGTTCCGCGTACGTCCCCGGCCTGCCGGAGGCGGTCGAGGGACGGCCGGGGGTGATCGGGGCGATCACCCGCACCGCCGGACCCGTGACCCCGGCCGGTGACGGCTCGGCACGCGAAGAACCCGCCCGGCAGGGCCGACACCCCAAGGACGAGCATGGCCGACGACATCGAGGTCTCCGACAACCACGAGGCCGCCCGCTTCGAGATCCTGCTGGACGGCGGGGTCGCCGGGTTCGCCGCGTACCGGCTCCGATCCGGGAAGATCATTTTCACGCACACCGAGATCCTCCCCGAGTTCGAGGGCAGGGGCCTGGGCGGGCGGCTGGCCGCCGCGGCTCTCGACGCGAGCCGCGCCTCCGGCCGGATGGTCGTGCCGCTCTGCCCGTTCGTCGCCCGCTACATCCGGCGCCACCCCGAGTACCAGGACCTAGTGCCGGAGAGCTACCTCGACCTCCTGGACGAGGACGCCTGACCTCGGCGGCCGTGTGGCGGGCACCCGGTTCTCCGGACCTGGCCGACCGGCCCCTCCGCGCGTCCCGGCCGTCGGTCCGCGGCCCTCGCCCGCTCAGTCCCCGAGGGCGTCCGTCGAGGACCAGGCTCGCTCCAGCGCCTTGGGCAGGCCCCAGCGGCCCAGCGGGGTGAGCACCTCGGTCCTGTCGACGATCCCGAGGCACGCCCAGAGCGGGGTGACCGAGCTGAAGAGCGTCTCGGCCGCCTCCAGATCCTCCGGCTCGTCCATGTCGACGTCGATGTCCTCCGACTCGGCGATGAGCCGGGCGATCCGCTCGGGTGAGGCCAGCACCCCGGGACCGCGCCTGGCCAGGGCCGCGACCACGGCCAGCCAGTCGGCGTGGTGGATCGCGCACAGGGCGGCCAGCACCGAGTCCTCGTGGCTGAGCTCCCCGTCCAGATCGGTGAAGACCTCCAGCCGGTCCTCCTCCTCCGGCAGGTCGGAGATCGGCCCCGCGATACCCGCCGTGACGGTCAGCCAGAGTTCCTCGTCGTCGGCCGGCAGCGGCTCCCCCTCGTACCCGGCGCAGGCCCGCAGCACGTTTCCCGGATAGCCGGGGCCGGCCAGCACCTCGCGCAGCCGGGTGGCCGCGGCCCGCAGCTCTCTAACAGGCCGCTCGGGCTCGGGCAGCTCGGCCAGGATGCGCCGCAGCTCGCCCAGGGCGAACGCCTCCTCCTCGTCCCAGGCGGCGAACAGCTCCTCGTCCTGCTCGTCGGAGACCGCGGCTCCCGGGACCCGCCCGTCGGGCAGCGGACCGGTGAGCCAGCGCTCCTGGAAGTCCGCGTAGACCTCCCTGGCCTGCTCGTCGCCCCGTGCGAGCGCGTCCGGGTCGATCTCCCCCGCGGCGACCCGCTCCTCCAGGTAGGCGACCAGCCGGTTGAACATCTCCTCGCCGACCGGTCCCCGTTCGTCCTCCTCAGGCCAGACGAAGAAGCTGCGGGTGAGCAGGAGCGGCTCGGTGCCCGTGGACTCCATCCAGCGCTGCACGTCCCCCACGGTCGCGCCGCCGGACTCGATCGCGCTGAGGGTCGCCTTCGCGGAGTCCCAGAACGGCACCGACAGCGGGTTGCCCGCCGCCAGCAGCGCCCGCCTCAGATCGGGCAGCGCCACCAGCGCCACCCCGGACGGCACGGCGAGCAGCGCGCGGGCAACATCACGCCGGGTCAGCTCGGAAGCCGCCCTTCCGGCGTGCACACAGACGAAGTCGAGATCCACGCCCAGTGAGCCTACGCCCGAAGCGCGATGAACACACCTTCCCGCCCGGTGTCACCTCCAGCCCCTCGGCCGGCACGGCCTTCACCGGGCGGCCGGAGGGGAGAACGCGGCGGTGAACCCCGAACGCCCGGCGAGACGATCGCCGTCCACGGCGCGGGCCCGGCCGGGCTCAGGGCCACGCTCCCGGCGACCGCCGTCCCGGCCTTCTCGCCCTCGTCGAGCGGTTCGGCGGGACTCCCTTCGACGACTCCAGGGGGCCGGACGTCAAGGACCACGACCGCGGGCCGCTCGGCCTCGCCCTCGGTCTAGTGTGGAAAAACCGGGACGCGCGACCTGTGCGCACCCCGCGAGGAGAAGTACGCACCGCGTACCCAGGAAGGGTCTTCATGAACCGTTTGACGGACGCGACGAGCCCCTACCTGCTGCAGCACGCGGACAATCCCGTCGACTGGTTCCCCTGGGGGGACGAGGCCTTCGCGGAGGCGCGACGACGGAACGTGCCCCTGCTGATCAGCGTCGGTTACTCGGCGTGTCACTGGTGTCACGTGATGGCTCACGAGTCGTTCGAGGACCCCGGCACGGCCGCGCTGATGAACGAGCACTTCGTCAACGTCAAGGTCGACCGCGAGGAGCGCCCGGATGTCGACGCGGTCTACATGACGGCCACCCAGGCCATGACGGGCCAGGGCGGGTGGCCGATGACCGTCTTCGCCACCCCGGAGGGCCACCCCTTCTACACCGGCACCTACTTCCCCAGGCAGCAGTTCCAGCGGCTGCTGGCCGGAGTGTCGAACGCCTGGAACGGCGACCGGGAGGCGGTGCTCGAACAGAGCTCGAAGATCGTGGAGGCGCTGAACGAGCAGTCGGCGATGCCGTCGGGTCCACTGCCCGCGCCGAGCACGCTCACCCGGGCCGTGCAGAGCCTGGCCGAGTCCTTCGACTCGGCCCGCGGCGGCTTCGGCGGAGCGCCCAAGTTCCCGCCGTCGATGGCCCTGGAGTTCCTGCTGCGCTACGGCGCGACCCCCTCCGGCGAGGACACGCGGACGACCGCGAACGCGGCGATGTCCATGGCCGACCGGACGCTGGAGGCCATGGCCAGAGGCGGCATCTACGACCAGCTCGGCGGCGGGTTCGCCCGCTACAGCGTGGACGCGGACTGGGTGGTGCCGCACTTCGAGAAGATGCTCTACGACAACGCCCTGCTCCTGCGGGTCTACACACACTGGTGGCGTTCCACCGGTTCCGCCCTGGGCCGGCGGGTGGCGCTGGAGACCGCCGACTGGCTGCTGGCCGAGATGCGCACCCCCGAGGGGGGCTTCGCCTCCGCCCTGGACGCCGACAGCGAGGGCGTGGAGGGCAGGTTCTACGCCTGGACCCCCCGGGAGCTCCGCGAGGTCCTCGGCGAGGAGGACGGCGCCTGGGCGATCGACCTGTTCGAGGTGACGGGGACGTTCGAGCACGGCACCTCGGTGCTCCAGCTCCGCTCCGATCCCACCGACCCCGAGCGGTTCGCCCGGGTGCGCTCCGCGCTGCTGGCCGCGCGGGCCCGCCGGGTGCGTCCCGGGCGCGACGACAAGGTGGTGGCCGCCTGGAACGGCCTGGCCATCGCCGCCCTCGCCGAGACCGGCGCCCTGTTCGACCGGCCGGACCTCGTCGAGGCGGCACGCGAGGCGGCCACCCTGCTCGACGACCTCCACCTGGACGGTGACCGGCTGCTGCGCACCTCCCGCGACGGCCGCGCCGGCACCAACGCGGGGGTCCTGGAAGACTACGCCGACCTCGCGGAGGGCCTGCTGACCCTTTCCGGGGTGACCGGGGAGGTCCGCTGGTTCCGGCGGGCCGAGTCACTGCTGGAGACCGTCCTGGAGCGGTTCTCCGATGGCTCCGGCGGGTTCTACGACACCGCCGACGACGCCGAGCGGCTCTTCCAGCGCCCGCAGGACCCGACGGACAACGCCACCCCCTCCGGCCGGTTCGCCGCCGCGGGGGCGCTGCTGTCGTACGCGGCGCTGACCGGCTCGTCCCGGCACAGGGCGGCGGCCGAGGCGGCCCTGGGCACGGTCACCGTCCTGGCCGACAGGCACGCCCGGTTCGCCGGGTGGGGCCTTGCGGTGGCACAGGCGGCGGTGGCCGGCCCGATCGAGGTCGCGGTCGTGGGGCCGGCCGACGATCCGGCGACGGCGGCCCTGCACCGGGCCGCTCTGATGTCACCCCTGCCCGGCCTGGTCCTGGCACTCGGAGAGCCCGGTTCCGGCGAGATCCCGCTCCTGGCCGGCCGGGGCCTGGTGGGAGGCGCGCCCGCGGCCTACGTGTGCCGTGGCTTCACCTGCCGGATGCCCGTCACCACCCCCACGGCCCTGCGAGCCGACCTGGCGGGCGGGGCGTAGGGTCACTCGCTCCCCACGGGGGCGACGACACGGCGGCCCAGGCCGTTGAGATCGAACTCGTCGCCGCCTCCGCCGTCCTGGCCCTCCGGGCCGTTACCGGGGCCACCCTGCCCGTCGTCGCCCGGAGCCGAGGTCTGGCCGGGGCCAGGGGTCTCCTGTCCGGGACTCGCGCTCTGGCCGGGGCCGAAGGTGCCGGTCTCGTCGGGGGTGGGGCCGGCGGTGCCCTGGTCACCGCCCTGGTCGTCGTACCGGCCGTCGGAGCCGTAGACATCGTACGGGTTGGAGTAGCCGTAGCTGGACGGCTCCTTGAACTCCTTGACCGGCTTGCCGTCCATCGCCTCCGTCATGAAGGCGCGCCAGATCTGGGCGGGATAGGATCCGCCGTACTGGGCGCTGCCGTTCACGGTCACCGGCTTGTTGTCGTCGCGGAACATGTTCACCGCCGTGGCCAGCTGCGGGGTGAACCCGGCGAACCACACGGCCGCCGACTCGTCCGTGGTGCCGGTCTTGCCCGCCACGGGACGGTCGTACAGGCGGGCGCCCGAGCCGGTGCCCGCCTCGACGACCTGGGTCAGCGCGTAGGTGGCGTCGATGGCGGCCTGCTCGCTGAAGGCGCGCTTCCCCTTGGTGGAGCTCTTCACCACCTTTCCGCCGGCGTCGGTGACCGAGCGGATCACATGGGCCTCGCGGTGGACGCCCTCCGCGGCGAAGGTGGCGAAGCCCGAGGCGTTCTGCACCGCGCTCACCGAGGCCACGCCGAGCGGGAGGGTGGCCGCGGCCCGATGCGGGTCGAGCTGCCCGCTGGGGATTCCGGCGGCCTCGGCGACCTTGACCACCTTGTTCAGGCCGACCTTCTGGGCGAGGTCGACGAAGGCGGTGTTCACCGAGCTCTGGGTCGCCTTGACGAGGTTGACCTGGCCGTAGGAGTAGCCGCCCGAGTTGGGGATGTCGGCGGAGGCGATCCGCAGCGGCGAGTTGCCGTCGACCCTGGTGTCCAGGCCGAAGCCGTTGTTCAGGGCCGCGGCCAGCGTGTACGCCTTGAAGGTCGATCCGGCCTGCACCTTGGCCGAGAACGAGTTGTCGAACTTGTTGGCGGCGTAGTCGCGGCCGCCGTAGAAGGCGAGGACCTCACCGGACGCGGGATCGACGGCGGCCAGCCCGGTGCGGACCTTCCTGGGGGTGTTCTCCGGCAGGACCGAGGTGACGGCGCGCTCGGCGGCGGCCATCAGGTTCTTGTCGAAGGTCGATACGATCTTCAGCCCGCCCTGGTTGATGACCTCGTCGGTGTAGCCCCTGCTCTTGAGCTCGGCCGCCACCTGGTCGAGCATGTAGCCCTCCTGCCCCTTGGGCGCGAAGATCGCCTTGGGCTTTCTGAGGGTGGGGAAGGTCACCTCGGCGGCCTCGGTGGAGGTGACGGCCCCGATGGCCACCATCCCGTCGATCACCGACCTCCAGCGGTCCCTGGCCGCGTAGAGGTCCGCGCCCTGCGGGTCGGCGAACCTGGAGGGCTGCTGGATCACCGCGGCGAGGTAGGCGCCCTCGGCGAGGGTCAGCTTGCCCACGTCCTTGCGGAAGTAGGCGTCGGCCGCCGCCTGGACCCCGTCGGCGCCCCGGCCGAAGTAGATCGTGTTGAGGTACTGCTCCAGCACCCAGTCCTTCGACTTCGACTGGTCCACCTTCAGGGAGATCATGATCTCCTTGAGTTTGCGGATTATGGAACGTTCCTGACTGAGGCCGCTGTAGTAGTTGCGGACCATCTGCTGGGTGATCGTGGAGCCGCCCTGGAGCTGCTGCCCGGTGACCGTGGACCACATGGCCCGGAAGGTGCCCTTGAGGGAGATGCCCTGGTCGTCGTAGAACGAGCGGTTCTCCGCGGCGATGACCGCGTTGCGCAGGCCCTGCGGGACCTTGTCGAGGGTCACGCTCTTGCGGTTGACACCCTGCTTGGCCAGCACGGTCTTGCCGTCGCGATAGAAGATCACCGAGCCCTGCGCGGTGGCCCTGGGCTGGGTGCTGTCCGGGATGGGGGTCATCGCCCACACCACCCCGAGCAGGCCGATCACCGAGATGACACCGACGCCGAAGACGATGAGTGTGATCCGCAGGAGCTTCCTCCTGGGACTGCCCGTCCCGCCCTTTAGCACGCGTGACCCCCCGATCGGATCCGTCGCAGACCCCCGACGGCTGCGCGGACCGTTAAGGGTAAACGATGGATAACGGTGTCTGGCCCCTGCTTGGCATGGTACGGCTAGCTCCTCCCCTTGCGCGGGACATCGGCCACCAAAGGCAGAACACGGTATGGCACAGGGGTGTCCAAGGCGATCACCGACGAGGTCCTGACCACACCCCGGACGTCAACGATCAGGTCAATTACCCGCTGTAGATCGGCATTGCTGCGCGCCACCACGCGGCAGTGCATGTCGTCACCGCCGGTGATCGTGTGCACCTCCAGCACCTCGGGGATGGCCGCGAGTTGCACGGCGACCGGGTCGTGCCCGCTGACCTGGCGGATCTGCAGGGTCACGAACGCGGTCACGTCGTAGCCGAGCGCCGCTGGGGCGATGTCCGGGCCGAACCCGGTGACCACCCCCCGGGCGACCAGCCGGTCGAGGCGTGCCTGCACGGTCCCCCGGGCCACTCCGAGCCGCCGCGAGCACTCCAGCACCCCGAGTCTGGGCTCCGCCGCGAGCAGGGCGATGAGGCGGGCGTCGAGCTGATCGATCGTCATGATGTACAGGCGCTCCGCGATGATCGGCAACCGATTGTGCATATTGTGCACTATTTCAAGTGAGTGTTGCACAAACAGACCAGCAAATCAGAAGGTACTCGCATGAGCGACATCTTTCCGGTGAACGGCATGGACTCCGTGGTTTTCGCGGTGGGCAACGCCAAGCAGGCCGCCCACTACTACTCCAGCGCGTTCGGCATGCGGCTCGTGGCCTATCGGGGCCCGGAGAACGGCAGCCGCGACGAGGTGGCGTACGTCCTCACCTCGGGCGCCGCCAGGTTCGAGTTCCGCGGGGCGGTACGCCCCGGCACCGAGGTCGCCCGCCATGTGGCCGAGCACGGTGACGGCGTGATCGACCTCGCCATCGAGGTCCCCGACGTGGACACTGCCTACGCCCACGCGCTCGCCCAGGGCGCGCGGGGGCTGTCGGAGCCGCAGGTGCTGGAGGACGAGCACGGCAAGGTGGTGGTCGCGGCGATCGCCACCTACGGCGAGACCCGGCACACCCTCGTCGACAGGTCCAACTACAGCGGCGTCTACCTGCCCGGCTACCTCCCGGCGGAACCTCTGGTCGCGGCCCCCGACGTGAAGAACGGCCGCCTGTTCCAGGCCGTCGACCACTGCGTCGGCAACGTGGAACTCGGCAAGATGGACGAGTGGGTGGAGTTCTACAGGCGGGTCATGGGCTTCACCAACATGGCGGAGTTCATCGGCGACGACATCGCCACCGAATACTCGGCGTTGATGTCCAAGGTGGTCGCGGACGGCACCCGCAAGGTGAAGTTCCCGCTCAACGAGCCGGCGATCTCCAAGAAGAAGTCGCAGATCGACGAGTACCTGGAGTTCTACGGCGGCCCCGGCGTGCAGCACATCGCGCTGGCCACCAACGACATCCTCGGCACCGTCGACCGCATGCGCGAGGCCGGGGTCGGCTTCCTGGACACTCCCGCCTCCTACTACGACGACCCGGAGCTGCGGAAGCGCATCGGCGAGGTCCGCGCGCCGATCGAGGAGCTGAAGAAGCGCGGCATCCTGGTCGACCGGGACGAGGACGGCTACCTGCTGCAGATCTTCACCAAGCCGGTGCAGGACCGTCCGACCGTGTTCTTCGAGCTGATCGAGCGGCATGGCTCGCTCGGCTTCGGCAAGGGCAACTTCAAGGCGCTCTTCGAGGCGATCGAGCGTGAGCAGGACCTCAGGGGAAACCTGTGACCGCGGCTCAGAGGTAACCCACGACCGCCTTTGGCTTTGTGATGGCACTCTTCCGGCAATCACCCATAAATGGGATCAATACCGCCACCGCCGGATGACCGGGGATCGGACCCGTGGTCCGATCCCGCTCCACCGGGGCCGGGCCACCCAGGTCCCGGCCCCGGTCCACACCACGGCCCCGGCCCGGAACCCGGCCCCGGCTACGGTCCCGCCCCCGGCTACGGTGAGGGGCCGTTCGGCGGCGCCCCCCGGGACGGGGGCATGCGACTGGGCGGACGATGGCGCCGCCTGTTCGCGGGCATCCTCGACCTCGTCATCATCAGCCTCATCTCCACACCGTTCAGCTACCGGACCGTCAGCACCGTCACGGGCTCCGAGGGCTTCGTCGCGATAACACCCCGCGCGGAGACCCTCCTGGTGGCGGTGATCGGCTTTCTGTACTACTGGCTGCTGACCGCCTTCTGGAACGGGCAGACGCTCGGCAAGCGTCTCTTCCACCTGCGCGTGGTCGACCTCGGCGGGCGAAGGGCCGACGTCGGGCAGGCCGCGATTCGCGAGCTGGTCCGGTGGGTGATGTACATCACCTGCTGCCTGGGGTGGATAGACCTGGCTTTCATCCTTTTTCAGTCACGCAAGCAGGCCGTGCACGACATCGCGGCCAGAACGCTTGTCATAGACGCCTGATCGACGCAGGTCAGTCGCGTAATGTGCCATGCACGAGCTCGGCTCAGCGGGCCGGGGAAGGGGTGTTAGGGGTATGGCGTCAAAACGGCTGGCCACCACGGCGACCGCCGCTCTGCTCAGCACGCTCGGCACCATCGGCACGGTCGCCTGTGCCGCGTCGAGCGGGGAGAGCGCCCCGGCGGCGGGCTCGACCGTCAGCTCGACGGTGAACTCGACAGTGAACTCGACGGTGTCGGGCCCCTCCGCCTCCCCCATGTCCAGCTCCGCCGCCGACACCAGGGCCAGGCCCGGTGCCCCCGGGATCGGCGACTCCGACTTCCCCACCGACGGCAACGGCGGCTACGACGTCGACCACTACCTGCTCAAGCTGGGCTACACCCCGTCCGCCAAGCACCTGGCCGGGACTGCCAGGATCGAGGCCCGGGCCACCCAGCACCTGGCGAGCTTCAACCTCGACCTCTCAGGCTTCACGGTCAGCCGGGTCACCGTGGACGGCAGACCCGCGAGATTCGATCGGGCCGGAAGCGAGCTCACCGTCACCCCCGCCGAGTCCATCCCGAACGACGCGACGTTCGCCGTCGACGTCACGTACGCCGGAGAGCCCAAACCTGTCCGGAACTCCTCCAATCTGGGCACGTACGGCTTCATCCCGACCCAGGACGGCGCGTTCGTCACGGGCCAGCCCAACGGCGCCAAGACCTGGTTCCCCAGCAACGACCACCCCGCCGACAAGGCGCGCTACGACTTCGAGCTCACCGTGCCCGCGGGGCTGACGGCGCTGGCCAACGGCGAGCTCGTCGGCGAGCCGAAGACCGCCGGGGGCAGGACGACCTTCCGGTGGCGGGAGAGCCACCCGATGGCCAGTTACCTGGCCACCATGACGCTGGGCAGGTTCGAGGTGCTCCAGGGCAAGACCCCCGGGGGCCTGAAGAACCTGGCGGCCGTCGACCCGATCTTCCGTGGTTCGCTGCGGAGGCTGTACGACGTGTCGGGCAAGGTCACCGACTACTGGAGCACGCTCTTCGGCCCCTATCCCTTCTCCTCCACCGGGGGCGTGGTCGACGACTTCCCCGCGGGCTACGCGCTGGAGAACCAGACCAAGCCCATGTACGGCGGGTTCGCCCCCGACGAGGACATCATCGCCCACGAGCTGGCCCACCAGTGGTTCGGCGACAGCCTCAGCATCAAGCGGTGGAAGGACCTGTGGCTCAACGAGGGCTTCGCGACCTACGCCGAGTGGCTCTGGTCGGAGCACGAGGGCCGGGCCACCACCGAGCAGCTCTTCCGCAGGCACTACGCCGCAGCCGCCGGCGACCCCATCTGGAGCTACGCCCCCGGCCGGGCCAGGCCGGAGGACCTGTTCAACAATTCCGTCTACACCCGGGGCGGCATGACGCTGCACGCGCTCAGGCAGCGGATCGGCGACCCGGCGTTCTTCAAGCTCCTGAAGCAGTGGGTCGCCACGCACAAGTACGGGAGCGTCACGACCCCGGAATTCATCGCGATGGCCGAGAAGATCTCCGGCAAGAACCTCGAAGCCCTCTTCGACGCCTGGCTGTTCACCGCCGAGAAGCCGTCCACCTGGTGACGCGGGCCCGATGCGGCGAGGAGCCGGGCGCCCGGTGACGGCTCAGGTACAGACGATCTTGTACCCGTCCGTCCGCAGGGAGCCCAGCACCTCCGCGGAGTGCGCCGGCCCCCTGGTCTCCAGCTGGAGCTGGACCTCGACCTCGCCGGGGTGCATGCCCAGCCGCTCGTGCACGACGTCGAGCACGTTGGCGCCGAGTTCCGCCAGCCTGGCCAGCAAAGTCGCCAGCGCACCCGGCCTGTCGGAGAGCGGCACCCGCATGGTGAGATAGCGCCCCGCCGCCGCCAGGCCGTGCCGGAGGACCTTGGCCAGCAGCAGCGGGTCGACGTTGCCCCCGGAGAGCACCGCCACCACGGGCGGCTCGAAGACCCGCGGGTGGGCCAGGATCGCGGCCACCCCGGCCACGCCCGCCGGCTCGACGACCTGCTTGGCCCGTTCGAGGCAGAGCACCAGCGCCTGGGAGATCTGGCTCTCGGTGACGGTGACGACGTTGTCGACCAGGTAGTGGATCAGTTCGAAGGGCAGCTCGCCCGGACGGCCCACGGCGATGCCGTCGGCCATCGTCGAGGCGGGCCGGACCTCGACCGGATGCCCGGCGGCCAGCGACGCCGGGTAGGCGGCGGCCCGCTCGGCCTGGACCCCGACGATCCGCACGCCCGGCCTCAGCGACTTGGCCGCCAGCGCGACCCCGGCGGCCAGCCCGCCGCCGCCCAGTGACATCACGATCGTGCCGACCTCGGGAAGCTGCTCCACGATCTCCAGCCCGATCGTGCCCTGCCCGGCGATGACGTCGGGGTGGTCGAAGGGATGGATGAACACCGCTCCGGTCCGCTCGGCATGCTCCCCCGCCCGCTCCAGCGCGACGTCCACGGTGTCGCCTGCGAAGATCACCTCGGCGCCGTACGAGCGGGTGGCGGCCACCTTGGGCAGCGGCGCCCCCTGCGGCATGTAGACCGTCGAGGAGGTCCCGACCAGTCCGGAGGCGAGCGCCACGCCCTGCGCGTGGTTGCCCGCACTGGCCGCGACCACCCCTCGCCGCCGCTCGCTCTCGGTCAGCCCGGCGATCCTGACGTACGCCCCCCGGATCTTGAAGGAACCCGAGCGCTGCAGGTGCTCGCACTTGAGGTGGACGGGCCCGCCGACGATGCCCGACAGCACGTGTGAGTGGAGCAGCGGGGTGCGCAGAGCGACGTCGGCCAGCGACTCGCGCGCGGCGACCACATCCTCGTAGGTCACCCGAGACTCCGACATGCGGGCCATCGTACGGCGCGCGCTCGCGCTTTCGCACCGGACCTGGCGGGAGCGCTCGCCGGACGGGGCCGCCACCACCCGCGATCGCCCCCAGTCGCTTACAAGGACTTCACAAGACGGTGCGGGCAGACTCGGGCGGAGACGGGATCGGCATCGGTTCCTGGACAACACGGAGCGCAAGATGTACGCGGTGGCCTACACCGGGGAGCAAGGTGTCCTGAGATGACGGACGGGCGATTCACGGAGGAGGAGTACGTCGAATGGGCGAGGCGGTGGCTCGGCGACCGCCCGATCCCCGGTGAGCTGCTGCGGATGGTCGCCATCCAGGCCGCCCGGCCCCTCCACGCGGGCCCGGACGCCGACCCGCTGCACGAGCTGGAGATCACCGTACTGGGGCCGGGAAGCACCCACCCGGTGTTCGACGACGCCGCCAACCGGGAGATCGGCGGATCGTGGTCGGAGGTACTGAGCCACCTGTTCCCCGTCGTGGAGACGTTCAACTCGCCCTCGCTCGGCGACGGCGTGTACGGATACTGGCTGCACCCGGACGAGCGGGCGGAGCGGCCGCCGATCGTCGCGATCGACAGCGAGGGAACCTTCTTCGCGCCGAGGGGCAGCACCCTCCTTGAGGCGTTGCTCAACGATTCCGGCGTCGACGGCCCGGCGTTCGGGCGCCTGGCGGACCGGTTCGCCGCCGTCGGCCTGCCGATCTCCCCGCGCAGCCGTGCCGAGATCCCCGAGTCCGGCATCGTCATGGACCCCGAGACACTGGAGAAGATCGTGGACGCCGAACACCGAGCGGCCCACACCGCGAGCAGGCTCCTCACCTCACGGTGACCGCCCAGTGCCGCCTCTCGGCCCGCCCCGGCTTCGGCGACGAGCGGCCCAGGATCGGCCGATCTCAGGGCTGGCCGGCCGACGGCCGGGCGGAGAAGACCAGGACCGAGGCGGTGAAGCCGTGGACGTGGTTGTGGCCGCCCACCGGGCCCACCTCTCCCGCGGCGAAGAATCCGGCCACCCCGATGGGGCCCAGGGTGTCGCGGACGGCGACGGCGTCGTGGTCGGCGCTGCCGAACATGGCCGAGCCCCGGCCGTTGCAGGAGAACAGCAGGGCGCCGTCCACCCGGCCGAACGCCTCTCGGTGGGCGTCGAGCAGCTCGTACAGGTCCTCGTCGGCGGTGGCGGCGTCGCGGACCTGGAACCGGACGGTACGCCCGATCTCGACGACGTCGCCGATGGCCACCGCCTCGCGTTCGGGGTCGATGCCGAGCACGCCCCTGATCAGGAAGTCGCCGCGCTCGTGCCGTTCCGCGTACTCGTCCATGGCGATGCCGATCTGCAGCCCCGAGGCGACCAGGTCGCGGTCGTCCTCGTCCAGGGCGCTGACGATCTCCTCCAACCGGGCCAGAGCGGGCTGCCCCGCGAGTTCGAGCAGCAGGTTGTCCTCGACGGAGGTGACGGCCATCGTCGGGCCGATCGGGCGGCAGCCCTGGCTGACCACGGTGCTGACGTTGAGGTCACCGCTGAGCAGCACCCCGACGGCCCCCTCGGTGTAGATCCTCCCGTCGGCGAACAGCCGCACCGCGCCGCGGCCCTGGATCGCGTTGGCCAGGCCGCCGATCAGCGGAAGGTCCCCCATGACCTCCTCCGAGCGCTCGACGAAACCGTCGGTGGGGAAGGTGTAGGGGTCGGCGAGCAGGATGGCGGCGTGATCGTCGGGGCCGCAGTCGGGCAGGCCGACCACGACGAAGCGGTCGTCGGTGCGCAGCGTGTCGAGCGCGAAGGTCGTCAGCCTGGCCCCGTCGAGGGTGGCCGCCCAGGCGCTGACCGCCGGGGTGACCTCCACCCCCTGCCCGTCACCGATGACCCCGGTGGCGCTGCAGCCAAGGACGGCGGCGCCCGGTGCCATGCTCATCGCACGCAGTCCGGCGCGGGAGACGTCGTCGGGATCGTCCCCGCAGATGAAAAAGCAGAGCAGGTCAGCGGGTCCGGACAGGCCGGACAGAGCTTGGCGCACCGCGGTCTCGGCTGCGGCGACCAGATCGGACCCCACCGCGAGGCCATCGGCGAAACGGCTCGTCATCAGCGCCACTCGTCTCGCCTCTCCCTCTTGTCTGACGGCTCGCCCGGGAGTGACCGTGGTCTCGCCCGAAGCTCGCCGTGAAGTTCGTGAATACCGGAACCGTCCGACGTCCCCCCGAGGCCGTCCTGACGCTTGATCCTGAAGTCATCCGGTGTCTTGTCTTGGAGCGATTCTCCCCACTGCCGACACAAGCACTCGTGTCGAGCCCCACACAATAGTCAAGATCCGAAAGAGGGATGAGAGTGCCGGATCGGGTGTTGTGGACGTAGGCTCGATCCCGTGCCTCAAATCCCAGAGCCACGTACTCTGCGCGAGCTGCGCGCGAGCGGCCATATTCACCGTACGGTAAAGGCCGAGATCCGTGAGAACCTCCTGGCCCGCCTGCGGGCAGGGGAGTCGCGGTTCCCCGGCATCGTGGGCTTCGACGACACTGTCCTGCCATACCTGGAGCGGGCGCTTCTCGCCGGGCATGACCTGGTCCTGCTCGGTGAGCGTGGCCAGGGCAAGACCCGGTTGATCCGCACCGTGACCGGGCTCCTCGACGAGTGGACCCCCGTCGTCGAGGGCTGCGAGATCAACGACCATCCCTACCGGCCCTCGTGCGTCCGCTGCCGCCGCCTGGCCGACGAGGCGGGTGAGGAACTGCCGATCTCCTGGAAACACCGGGACGAGCGGTACGGCGAGAAACTCGCCACCCCGGACACCTCCGTCGGCGACCTGATCGGCGACATCGACCCGATCAAGATCGCTGAGGGACGCACGCTCGGTGACCCGGAGACCGTCCACTACGGCCTGGTGCCCCGGAGCAACCGGGGCGTGTTCTCCGTCAACGAACTGCCCGACCTGGCCGAGCGCATCCAGGTCTCGCTGCTCAACGTGCTGGAGGAGCGCGACATCCAGGTCAGGGGCTACAACCTGCGCCTGCCCCTGGACATCCTGCTGATCGCCAGCGCCAACCCCGAGGACTACACCAACCGCGGCCGGATCATCACCCCGCTGAAGGACCGTTTCGGCGCCGAGATCCGCACCCACTACCCGCTCTCGATCGAGACCGAGCTGGTGCTGATCCGTCAGGAGGCCGCTCTCGATCAGGTGGGCGCCGACCTGCCCGACCATTTGATCGAGGTGATCGCCCGCTTCACCCGGCTGGTCCGCGAGTCCACCGCCGTGGACGCGCGCTCTGGCGTCTCGGCCCGCTTCTCCATCGCCGCGGCCGAGACCGCGGCCGCCTCGGCCATCCGGCGTGCGGCGCTGACCGGCGAGGACCACGCGGTGGCCAGGGTCGCCGACCTTCCGGGGATCGTGCACACGCTCCGCGGCAAGGTGGAGTTCGAGGTCAGCGAGGAGGGCCGGGAGACCGAGGTGCTCTCGCACCTGCTCCGCAGGGCGGTGGCCGAGACGTTCCGCGGCACGCTCGGCGGCACGGACCTGGCCCCGCTGCTGGACAGGTTCGCGGAGGGCGTCCAGGTCGAGTCGGGGGTGGCGGTCCCGGCGGCCGAGCTGCTGCGCAGGATCGGCCCGGTGCAGGGCCTGGCGAAGATCATGTCCCAGCTCGGCATCGGCGACGAGTCGCCCGGCCACGCCGCCGCCGCGCTGGAGTTCGCCCTGGAGGGCCTGTATCTCCTGCGTCGGCTCTCCAAGGACGAGGTGGACGGCACGACGACCTACCGCACCTGAGGTGTCTGGCATGAGCTATCGCTACGGCGAATACCGGGACGGGCCCGACCCGCTCGCCCCTCCGTACGACGTCCGTTCGGCGCTGGACCGGATGGGCGACGCGATCCTGTCCGGTTCCAACCCCGCCCACGCCCTGCGTGACCTGCTCAAGGAGGGCCTGCCGGGCGCGCAGAACCGGCGCGGGCTCGACGATCTGCTCCGCGAGGTGCGGCGTCGGCGCCGGGAGCTGCGCGAGCGCGGACGCCTGGACGGCACGCTGGAGCGGGCCAGGGCGCTGCTGGACAAGGCGATCGGCCAGGAGCGGGCCGAGCTGTTCCCCGACCCCTCGGACGAGGCCAGGCTCCGCGAGGCGGAGCTGGCCGCCCTCCCCGACGACACGGCGAGCGCCATCCGGGAACTGGGGGATTATCGATGGCGCTCGGCCGCCGCCAGGCAGACCTTCGAGGAACTGCGCGACCTGCTGCGCGGGGAGGTGCTCGACAGCCAGTTCCGCGGCATGCGGCAGGCCCTGGCCGATCCCGACCCCGCCGCCATGGAGCGGGTCAGGGAGATGATGTCCGACCTGAACGACATGCTCGACCGGGACGCCCGTGGCGAGCACACTCAGGCTGATTTCGATAATTTCATGTCGAAATACGGGGACATGTTTCCGGAGTCGCCGCGAAACCTGGAGGAACTGGTCGACACCCTCGCCCGGCGAGCCGCGGCCACCCAGCGCCTGCTGGCCTCCCTGACCCCGGCCCAGCGCGAGGAACTGGGCCGGCTTATCGAACAGACGCTCGCCCAGGCCGGGATGGACGAGCAGATGCGCCGCCTGGGCGAGTCCCTGTACGCCCGTCGCCCCGACCTCGCCTGGAACACCCCGGAGCGGCTGAGCGGCGACGAGCCGATGGGGATGTCCGACGCGGTGAGCGCGCTGGACGAGCTCGCCGACCTGACCCAGCTGGAGGCCGCGCTCCGCCAGGACTACCCCGGCGCCCGGATGGACGACATCGACGAGGCCGCGATCCGGCGTGCTCTCGGCCGGGCGGCCGTCGACGACCTGCGGGCGCTCAGGCAGGTCGAGCGCGAGCTGGAGCAGCAGGGCTACCTGCTGCGCCGGCGCGGCAAGCTGGAGCTCACCCCGAAGGCCGTCAGGCGCCTGGGCGAGACCGCGCTGCGCCGCGTCTTCGCCTCCCTGGAGAGCGGACGCCGCGGCGACCACGACCAGGTGGACGCCGGTTCGGCCGGTGAGCTCACCGGCTCCTCACGGCCCTGGCGGTTCGGCGACGAGCAGCCGATCGACGTGGTGCGCACGGTGATCAACGGCGTCCGGCGCGGAGGGAGCACCGGTGCGGTGACCCTGTCCGTCGACGACTTCGAGGTGGCCGAGACCGAGCGGCGTACGGCGGCGGCGGTCTGCCTGCTGGTCGACCTGTCCTACTCGATGGCGCTCCGCGGCACCTGGGCGGCCGCCAAGCAGACGGCGATGGCGCTGCAGGCGCTGGTGGCCTCGAAGTTCCCGCAGGACTCGGTGCAGATCATCGGCTTCTCCAACTACGCCCGCGTGCTGCAGCCCGACGAGCTGGCGGGCCTGGAGTGGGACATGGTCCAGGGGACGAACCTGCACCACGCCCTGCTGATCGCCGGGCGCCACCTGGACCGCCACCCCGACTTCGAGCCGGTCGTGCTCGTGGTCACCGATGGTGAGCCCACCGCCCACCTGCGGCGCAACGGCTCGGCGGCCTTCGAGTGGCCGCCCACCCAGGAGACGCTGGAGCTGACGCTCGCCGAGGTCGACAAGATGACCCGGCGCAGGGCGACGCTCAACGTCTTCATGCTCGCCGATGACGAGCGTCTGAAGGATTTCGTGAACGAGGTCGGGCGGCGCAACGGCGGCCGGGTCTTCTCTCCTGGCGCCGACCGCCTGGGAGAGTACGTCGTCAGCGACTTCCTGCGGGCTCGTCGCACGCGCTGACGGGCCCCCGGCCCGCCTGAGGGCTCAGAAGTCGGCGTAGCCGTCGAGTGCCAGGTCGAAGCCGTCGTGGTAGTGGCGATAGGAGCGGTAGCAGGGACGCCACGCCGTGCTGTTGCCGACACCCGCGCGGGCGTCGGCGATCGCGGAGGGGATCCGCCGGGGAGAGAGCAGGAGGCCGCCGCCGAGATAGCGATCCTCGGCGAGGACCGTGGGGGTGCCCGGGTCACCGCTCGCGTAGCGGCCACGACGCCAGCCGCTCTCCTCGTCCCAGACCAGCGCGTCGCCTCCGGTCAGGCGGACGGTGACGGTGCGCGGGTCGCAGGGCCCCCGCCACCAGCTCTCGACCTGGTCACCCAGGGCTTCGACGACGAGGCCGACATAGTGGGCCGGCTGGTCCCGCCACTCCTCGGTGTACGGCTCAACGTGTTTGACAGCCACGGCTGGCACTCCTTCGTGCCGTCTTATCTCTGTTCGGTGGAAGGCCCGCCCGGCACGACCACGACTTCGCCGCCGGTCTCATCACACGGGAACGGACTCTTTCGATCCTACTCATCCCCGGGCGTGCTCAGAGCAGGATTCGAAGATCGACCACCTCGCAAACCGTGACCCTTCCGTAACAACGTCTTCGGGGCTGCCGCCGTCTACCCAGTAAAGAAAGTTCACCAATTCAAGGGGGAGGAATGAGTCCGATGCTCGCGGGAACTCTCGTGGCACTGATGCTCATTGTCTGCGTCTGCTTCGAGTTGTGCATGGTCCCGCACGGCCGGGACAGGCACGACACCATCGACGGCGAGTGACATCCCCCCGAATGTCCGACCGGCCCGGTCCGCACGGCCCCCGCGGGACGACCAGGGGGGCCGGGACCCGCCCGCCCGCCGCACCGGAACCTTCTTCAAAAGATCACTGCTGGTCGGTGACGTCCAAGCGAGCCGTACCCAGAAGAGATCGACGAAGACTAATGTCTGGCGCATGACAGACCTGCTGCTCTGGCTGCACATCGGCTTTTCGATCTTCGCCCTGGGCCCGGTGACCGCCGCCATGATGTCCACTCCCAGATTCATCCGCGCCAAGAACGTCGACGTCCTGCGCTACCTGCACAAGACCACCCGTATCTACGGCTTCGCCTCCCTGGGGATCTTCCTGTTCGGCCTGTTGCTGGGCCGCGAGTTCCTCGGCAGGCCGTACCTGTCGGTCTCCATGACGCTCTTCATCGTCACCTTGGGACTGCTGTTCATGGTGGCCCGCGACCAGGGCGCCGCCATCCGGGTCCTCTCCAGCGAGAGCCCGGAGGACGACGCCAAGGTTCAGACCGGCCGGATCGCCGCCTTCTCCGGCGTGATCGTGCTGATCTGGATCGTCATCCTGGCGCTGATGGTCTGGTTCAACCCGGCCTGAGCGCGCCCGCGCTCCTACCCCAGCGCCTGGGTGAGGTCGGCGAGGAGGTCACCGACCGACTCGATGCCGACCGACAGGCGGACCAGGTCACCGGGGACCTCCAGCGGCGAACCCGCCACGGAGGCGTGGGTCATCCGGCCGGGGTGCTCGATCAGCGACTCCACACCGCCGAGCGACTCGCCCAGGGTGAACAGCCTGGTCCGGTCGCACACCTCGACCGCCTCGGCCTCCCCTCCGGCCATCCGGAAGGAGACCATGCCGCCGAAGCGCCTCATCTGCTTGGCCGCCACCTCGTGACCGGGGTGCTCGGCCAGGCCCGGATAGAGCACCGAGGTCACCCGCGGATGGGCGAGTAGCAGATCCACCACCCTCTCGGCGTTCTCGCAGTGGCGGTCCATCCGCACCCCGAGCGTCTTGAGACCGCGCAGCGTCAGCCAGGCGTCGAACGGCCCGGCCACCGCGCCCATCGCGTTCTGGTGGTACGCGAGCTCCTCGCCCAGCCCGGCGTCACGTGCGACGAGCGCGCCGCCGACCACATCGGAGTGGCCGCCCACGTACTTGGTGGTGGAGTGCACGACCACGTCCGCGCCCAGCGCCAGCGGCTGCTGCAGGTACGGGGAGGCGAAGGTGTTGTCCACCACCAGCAACGCGCCGCAGTCGCGCGCGAGCTGGGCCAGGGCCGCGATGTCCGCGATGCCGAGCAGCGGGTTGGTGGGCGTCTCCACCCAGATGACCCTGGTCTTCTGGGTCACCGCGGCCGCCACCGCCGCCAGGTCGCCCAGCGGCACCGGGTCGTAGTGCAGCCCCCAACGCTCGTGCACCTTGGCGAACAGGCGGTAGGTGCCCCCGTAGGCGTCGTTCGGGATGATGACATGGTCGCCCGGCTTGCAGATCGTGCGGAGCACCGTGTCCTCGGCCGCCAGGCCCGAGGCGAAGGCCAGGCCGCGGCTGCCGCCCTCGACCGCGGCCATGGCCTCTTCCAGCGCCGTCCTGGTCGGGTTGGCCGACCGGCTGTACTCATATCCGGCGCGCAGACCACCCACGCCGTCCTGCTTGTAGGTGGACACCGCGTAGATCGGCGGAACCACCGCCCCGGTGTAGGGGTCGGGTTCCTGACCTGCGTGGATGGCCAGCGTCTCGAATCCTTGGTTCATGGGGTCAACGCTACTCGCAACATCGGCGCCCTCAGAGCACGCAAACCGCTCCCGCCGCCCCTCGACGCACCCCCGCTAGGGAGCACGCAGACCACTCGACCCACTCCCTCGGCGCACCCACCCACCAAGGGGCACGTACAACCGCTCCGCACCACCCTCCTCGGCTCCCTCTGCGCGCTCCCCGGTGATCCGCGAGAGCAGGACCGGGTCGGCGAGCGTCAGGGCGACGCCGACCAGCAGGCCGACGACCGGCAGCAGAACTCCGATGACAGTCATTTCCCTCTCCCCTTCGACATGTCAAGCATCGGTGCGGCCGCCCTGGCACCGCCTCCGCTGAAGGACCGGTTCGAACCGGGACGGCTCAGCCGAACGGCCGATATGCCACCTCCCCCTTCAGGTTTAGGCTCTGGGACCGTGGGGGAAACGAACCGGCTCATCTACTGGGTCAAACGGCTCAGCGAGATCGTGTTGATCGGCTGGCTCCTCCTGCTCCTGCTGCTCGACGTTCTGATCGTGACGAGTTCGCACGGGGAGGCGATGTGGCCGGTTCTGGTGTGCGGCGTGCTGGGCGTCGCGGCGGTGCTGTGGCGCCGCCGCCTGCGGGTCGGCGGGTTCGTCGCCCTGCTGACGGTGTCCTTCCTGTGCAGCCTGGCCGTCGGCATCACCGAGGGTAACGGCGGACCCGGCCTGGCCGAGATCGGAACGCTGCTGGTCCTCACCGTCGGCGGGCTGCGCGCGATCGAGCCGGTGTGGCGGGCCGCGCTGTTCTCGCTGGCGGCGATGGTCGTGCTGGAGGCGTCCTGCGTACGCCTGAACGAGACGACCGCCAGCCTGGTCACCGGCTTCCTGCTCTTCGTGAGCTGGTCGTTAGCCGCCGGCGTCGGCGCCTACCTCCGCTTTCAGCAGGAGCGCCGCAGGGAGGCCGTGGAGTCGGTGCGGCGGGCCGAGCGCCTGGAGTTGGCCAGGGAACTGCACGACCTGGTCGCCCACCACATCACCGGGATCGTGGTGCAGGCGCAGGCCGCCAAGATCGTCGCCGAGCGGAAACCGGAGGCCGTGATCCCCTCCCTGGAGGCGATCGCCGGTGCCGGGGCCGACGCGCTGACCTCGATGCGCCGCCTGGTCGGCGTGCTCCGCGCGCAGGACGAGGCCGCCCGGTCACCGGGCAGCACGCTCATGGACATGCGCACGATGGTCGAGCGTTTCTCCGCCACCGGCCCCCAGGTCGCCTTCGACATCGGCCAGGGCATCACCGACGGCACCTTGGCCCCGGAGGTGATGACCACCCTCCACCGGGTCCTCCAGGAGTCGCTGACCAACGTCCGCCGGCATGCTCCCGGCACCGGCTGGGTCGAGGCGGACCTGAGGCTGACCGACGGCTCCGGCCTGCGCGCCTGGGCCGAGAGCGGGCGCGCGGGGAAGGGCTGGGAGCCGGGGAGCCAAGAGAACGCGGCCGGGGACGCCGTGCGGCTGCGGGTGCGCAACTACGGCTCGGTGTCCGATGCCAGGATCTCCCACCTCGGCGGCGGCTTCGGCCTGGTGGGCATGGCCGAACGCGTCGAGGCGCTCGGCGGCAGGCTCATGGCCGGGCCCACCCGTTCCGGCGCCTGGGAGGTGACGGCCGAGTTCCCCCTCTGACCCGCAGGGACGGCCCGAATGCCGGCCGTGGTCTCCCGGCCGGCATTCGGGTGGTCTCAGTGGTCGGCGAGCTCAGTGGTTGGCGAGGAAGGCCAGCAGGTCCTGGCGGGTGAGCAGCCCGACGGGCTTGCCGTTGTCGAGGACGACCGCGGCGTCGGCCTTCTCCAGCGCATCGACGGCGATGGAGACCGGCTCCCCCGCGCCGATCGTCGGCAGCGGCTGCGACATGTGGGCCGCCAGCGGATCGGTCGGCCGCACCCGGCCGCGGTACAGGGCGTCCAGCAGGTCCCGCTCCAGGATCGAGCCGACCACCTCGGCGGCCATGACCGGCGGCTCCTCCTTCATCACCGGAAGCTGCGACACGCCGTACTCGCGCATGATCGAGATGGCCGTGTCGACCGACTCGTACGGATGGGTGTGCACGAACTCCGGCATACCGGAGTTCTTCCGGGTCAGCACGTCCTTGACCAGGCCCTCGTCGCTGTAGGTGGTCAGGAAGCCGTAGTCGGCCATCCACTCGTCGTTGAAGATCTTCGAAAGGTAGCCGCGGCCACCGTCGGGCAGCAGCACCACGACCACGTCGTCCGGGCCGGCCTGCGAGGCCACCCGCAGCGCCGCCACCGTCGCCATCCCGCAGGAGCCGCCCACCAGGAGCGCCTCCTCGCGGGCCAGGCGGCGGGTCATGCCGAAGGAGTCCTTGTCGGAGACCGCGATGATCTCGTCGCAGATCGTGGTGTCGTAGGTGGTCGGCCAGATGTCCTCGCCGACGCCCTCCACCAGGTACGGCCGCCCGGTGCCGCCGGAGTAGACCGAGCCCTCCGGGTCGGCGCCGATGATCTTAACCCGGCCGCCGGAGACCTCCTTGAGGTAGCGGCCGGTGCCGCTGATCGTGCCACCGGTGCCGACGCCCGCCACGAAGTGGGTGATCCGGCCCTCGGTCTGCTCCCAGATCTCCGGGCCCGTGGAGTGGTAGTGACTCTCCGGGTTGTTCGGGTTGGAGTACTGGTCCGGCTTCCAGGCGTTCGGCGTCTCCTTGGCCAGCCGGTCGGAGACGGAGTAGTAGGAGTCGGGATGATCGGGAGAGACCGCCGTCGGGCAGACCACGACCTCGGCACCGTAGGCGCGCAACACCGCGATCTTGTCCTGGGCCACCTTGTCCGGCACCACGAACAGGCACTTGTAACCCCGCTGCTGCGCCACGATGGCCAGGCCGATTCCGGTGTTGCCCGAGGTGGGCTCCACGATCGTGCCCCCCGGTCGCAACTCGCCCGACTTCTCGGCGGCGTCGATCATCCGCACCGCGATGCGGTCCTTCACCGAACCGCCTGGGTTGAAATACTCCACCTTCGCCAGCACCTGGGCGGAAACACCCTCCGTCACCTTCTGCAGCCGGACGAGAGGGGTGTTGCCCATCAGTTCGACGAGCGAGTCATGTACGCGCACCGGGATATCACCTCGAAATACCAAAGCTCTGTCAGCTTGTTGTGTTGATCGCCGTGATCCCATGGGGGTGGCGGGACCTCGACCATGTTTCAAAGGCAACGCTACCGCCCCGTACGGAGGGAGCAACGTCACGTGATCTGGACACCCGGGACGGCGCGAGCCGCCCGTCGCATCGCCGCGGCGGCCGCGCTGGGAGGGGGAGGCGTCACCGTGCTCGGTGCGGCGACCTACGGGCTGCTGCTGGCCGAGGCGATGGTGGCCCGCCGTGCGGTCGGCCGGCCGCACGGCATGGACGGACCGCCTTCTGACGGCGTGTACGGGGCCTTCGGCGGCGAGCCGATCCGGATGGCCATGCTCGGCGACTCCACCTCCGTCGGCCTGGGCACCACGAACCCCGCGGAGACACCCGCCGTGCTGATCGCCAACGGGCTGGCCGTGATCGCCGAGCGGCCGGTGCGGCTGACCGTGGTGGGCAGGTCGGGGGCGACCTCCGCGGAGCTGGGCGACCAGGTCGACGAGGCGCTCAAGGCCCGGCCCGAGATCGCGGTCGTTTTCATCGGCGCCAACGACGTCACCTCGCAGGCCGTGCCGGCCCAGGCCGTACGGCACCTGCAGAAAGCGGTCCGGAGACTGCGGGAGGCGGGGGCCGAGGTGGTCGTGGGCACCTGTCCCGACCTCGGCACGGTCAGGCCGATCGCGCAGCCGCTGCGCTGGATGACCAGGCGATGGAGCCGCCAGCTGGCCGCCGCGCAGACCGTCGCCGTGGTCGAGGCGGGCGGGCGGACCGTGGCCTTCGCGGACCTGCTGGGGCCGGAGTTCGACATGAACCCGGCGGAGATGTTCGGCCTTGATCGTTATCACCCATCTAGCCAAGGCTATCTCCAGACAGCTTACGCAGTGCTACCTTCCGTATGCAGTGCGTTGGATTTGTGGCCCGAACCTCGCGTCCAGCGCGCTGAGTCGATCTACCTCGCGGCGGCCAAGGCCGCGGAGGAGCCCGGCGCCGAGGTCTCCGCGACCCGTGTCGCCGGCCGAGCGACCGGACCCCAGGGACGATGGGTGACCTTGCTCGGCCGGAGGCCCGGAAAGCGACCCGACCGCGCCTGAACACGGTCACCCTCCGCCGCGAAGCCGTAACGCCTCGCCCGCATTGGAGTGGAATACCCGTGATCCGGCCCCTCGCGAAACCGGCCCTGGTGCTCGCCGGAGCTCTGACCCTGGGCGGCTGCTCCGGCAGTGAAGCGGCCACCCCCGACCATCCCACCTGGCACAACACCGAGGTGAACGTGGTCAGCCGCACCACCGTCGCCGATGGCGTCGCCATGGCGACCTCCATGAAGCCGGACGGCACGCTTGAGGCGGTGGCCGTCGACCTCGCCACCGGCAGGAAACTGTGGTCCCACCCCTCGACCATGGCCGGCCGCCTGCCGGGGATGGGGGTGCCCGCTCCCGCGATCGTCGAGACCGCCACCGGGCAGACCGTCGCGGTGACGGTCGACCCCGCCAGGCGGGGGCGCTGGAAGGCCACACTCGTCGGCCTCGACGCCAGAACCGGAACGCGCAGATGGAGTCGGCCGGTGCACTCCACCTTCGGCCCCCAGCGGTGCGGAACCTTCGTGTGCGTGTCCGAGCACACCGCGCTCGCGAGCGCCCGCGTCGTCGTGCTCGATCCGGTCACCGGCAGGATCGTGTGGAAGCTCCCCGGCATCGCCGAGGTCGAGTGGTCCGACACCTCCCGCGTGGTCTTCCTCCGCCTCGCCCGCCATCCCGTCCTGGAGTCGCACGACCTGAGGACCGGCAAGGTCATCTGGCGGGCCCCCGTCGAGCAGGCCCTCGGCTCCGGGGTCGACCTGTCGGGCGGCTGGTCCTTCGGCGCGACGACGGGAAACCTCGTCGGGTACGTCGCCCCCTACACCAACCCGAAGACGAGCAAGGTCTCCGCCTTCGGCCTGTTCTCCGTCAAGCTCGCCGACGGCACCGTCAACTGGATGCGCCCGTCGGTGGTCCGCGTCTATCCCAGCGGCAGCCCCGGCTTCGCACCGGTGGTCCGCCCGGTCGACCAGGAGGGCCAGTACGGCGGGTTCGCCCGGCTGGAGGCCGACAGCGGCCGGGTGCTCGGCCAGATCTCCGCCGAGCAGGTTCCCGAGTCCGGCTGGTGGCTGGCCTTCCCGACCCGGATGGAGAAGGTCGGTTTCCTGCGACATGACAAGCCGGGCAACGCGTTCGACCTTGCCACCGGCCGCAACGCCGACGTCAAGGACGAGCACGGCTGGTCCTTCTGCGTGACCGATCCCAAACCGCTCGCGCTCAAGGGCCAGAACTCCGGGTTCTACTCGGTGGCCTCGCTGTGCGAGTTCAGGCTGGCCGACGGCAAGCGGGTGTCGGGCCCGGGCGTCCCGCCCGCCTGGTTCACCGGCCGCCAGAACGGCTGGCGGATGTGGCGCGACGAGAAGGGCGGCCTCCACGGGATCAAGGACGGCGACGGCACCTCGCCCGGCATGTACGGCTGACATCCGCGGCCCGCGAGGGGCGGTCGACCCGCGACAGGGCCCCGTCTCCGGACGGGGGCCCTGTGCATCCAGTACAAAGTTCTGTTTCAGTACCGCCCTGGGCGTGGCTTTGGGCATACCGCGCGGTACGCTCCGCTGGAGGAGCAGATACGAACCCAGGAGAGCCACATGCCCGAGGCAGTCATCGTCGCGACCGCGCGCTCGCCCATCGGACGCGCCTTCAAGGGGTCCCTCAAGGAGATCCGCCCCGATGACCTGACAGCACAGATCATCCAGGCCGCGCTCGCCAAGGTCCCCCAACTCGACCCGGCCACGATCGACGACCTCATGCTGGGCTGCGGCCTGCCGGGCGGCGAGCAAGGCTTCAACATCGGCCGCGTGGTCGCCACCCTGCTCGGCCTGGACGGCGTGCCGGGCACCACCGTGACCCGCTACTGCTCGTCCTCCCTGCAGACCACCCGGATGGCACTGCACGCGATCAGGGCGGGCGAGGGCGACGTGTTCGTCTCGGCGGGCGTGGAGTGCGTCTCCCGCTTCGCCAAGGGCAACTCGGACTCGCTGCCCGACACGCAGAACGCGCTGTTCGACGACGCCCGCGCCCGTTCGGCCAGGGCCGCCGAGGGCGGCGGCGAAGTCTGGCACGACCCGCGCGAGGACGGCCTGCTGCCCGACATCTACGTGGCGATGGGCCAGACCGCGGAGAACCTCGCCGGGCTGAAGGGCGTCTCCCGGCAGGAGCAGGACGAGTTCGGCGTCCGGTCCCAGAACCTGGCGGAGAAGGCCATCGCCAACGGCTTCTGGGAGAAGGACATCACCCCGGTGACCCTGCCCGACGGAACCGTGGTGAGCAAGGACGACGGCCCCCGCGCCGGCACCACCTACGAGGCCGTCTCGACCCTCAAGCCGGTCTTCCGGCCCGACGGCACGGTCACCGCGGGCAACTGCTGCGCGCTGAACGACGGCGCCGCCGCGGTGATCGTGATGAGCGACACCAGGGCAGCCGAGCTCGGCATCACCCCGCTCGCCCGGATCGTCTCCACCGGCGTGACCGGCCTGTCCCCCGAGATCATGGGCCTGGGCCCGGTGGAGGCCTCGAAGCAGGCCCTGGCCAGGGCGGGCATGTCCATCGGCGACGTGGACCTCGTCGAGATCAACGAGGCGTTCGCCGCCCAGGTCATCCCGTCCTACCAGGAACTCGGCATCGACCTCGACAGGCTCAACGTCAACGGCGGCGCCATCGCGGTGGGCCATCCCTTCGGGATGACCGGGGCTCGCATCACCTCCACCCTGATCAACAGCCTCGCCTTCCACGACAGGTCGATCGGGCTGGAGACCATGTGCGTCGGCGGCGGCCAGGGCATGGCCATGGTCCTGGAACGCCTCAGCTGAGACCGGGCCGGGACCGGCCCCGACGCCTCGGTCAGCCGTGGACGTCGGGGCTGGCACGGGTGATCGTGATCTTCACGATCACCCGTCGGTCCCGCTCCATGGCGGCCCGGTAGTCGTCCCAGTCGGGGTGCTCACCTGAGATGTCGCGGTAGTAGGAGACCAGGGTCTCCATCGCCTCGGGCAGCGAGATGATCTCCGCGGTGCCGTCGATCTGGATCCATTCGCCGAAGAAGGCGTCGGTGGTCACGCAGAGCGAGAGTCTCGGGTCCCTGCGCAGGTTGCGGACCTTGGCCGCGGTCTCCCGGGTGCTGACGATCGGGTTCCCTTCCGCGTCGAGCCCCACGGTGACCGGGGAGAGCTGCGGACGCCCATCCGCATGCGTGGTCAGCATTACCGCGCGGTGGTTGGCACGGATGAATCCGCGCGCCTTCTCATGATCCATGAACTCATCATGGCGCACATGACAGAGCCCGCACCACCAAGGTGGCGCGGGCTTGGCGAAGACGGTCGACTACAGGTGGCGGGTACGGCGGTGCCGCTCGTGCTCGTGCACTATGGCGGCGGCATAGCCGTGGGACAGCCCGTGCTCGTCCGCGAGCCAGGTGGCGCGCTCATCACAACGAAGGAACGACGGGCCGTTGTCGATTGCTCGGAACCACTCGGGGAGTGCGCGTCCCGTGATATCCGGAACCCTTGCGATCAGCTTGTTCTGCGTCTCCATTGAGTGGTTCAACGACATGGGCACCTCCACGGATAGGCTCCTTTGCTCGACAGTGCATCACGAAAGCGCAGATAGCAAGCCCCGAGACGCTCTCTCTCGTCGCGGTTCGTCTATCCCCCGTTGCCTTCCGTTCACTCACGCATCCGTCCAGAAAAAAAGGAGGCCCCGCCGGATCGGATCCGGCGGGGCCTCCTGGCGTCACGGTCAGTCACTACTCGAGAAGTAGCTCAGCAGGCGCAGGATCTCCAGGTAGATCCAGACCAGGGTGACGGTCAGGCCGAAGGCCATCAGCCACGAGTACTTCTCCGGGGCGCCGGCCCGCACCCCGCGCTCGACCTCGTCGAAGTCCAGCAGCAGGAAGAAGCAGCCGATGAGGATCGCGGCGATGCTGAACACGTAGGCCAGCGGGCCACCGGAGCGGATGCCGATGCCGTCCTCGATGAAGAAGCCGGCGAGCAGGTTGACGAGCATGAGACCCATCAGGCCCAGGCCGGCGGCCACCACGAACTTGGTGAACTTCGGCGTCACCCGGATGATGCGCAACGCGTAGACCGTCAGCATGGCGCCGAACGCCAGAGCCGTGCCGAGCACCGCCTGGAACACGATGCCGCTGTACAGGTTGTTGTAAACGTGGCTGATCACGCCGATGGCGACGCCGTACGCCACCGAGTAGCCGAGGATCAACGCGGGGTTGGTGCTCTGTTTGAACGAGATGATCAGGGCCAGCACCAGGCCGACGATGACGCCGACGATCGCCGCGCCCATGCCGAGGTTGAGCGCCCAGGCGACCGCCGCCGAGACAACGAGCGTGCCGAGCGTGATGAAGCCACGCACGACCACGTCGTCGATCGTCATCGTCCGCTGTGCGGGCGGCGCGTATGACGGCGTGTTGTACATTCCCTGAAGCTGGTCAGGGGTGGGGGTCGGCATGCCCCATCCCTGCTGATGCCCCTTGGCCTGCCGACTGAATACGGGGTTCTTGCTCTCCATCGCTGCCTCCACGCTGCGACCTACGCGATCAGCGTATTAGATCGGTTGTCACACGGCCGTATCGTGCTGATATCCATGTTGTTCAAGTGACCGTACGGCTACCGCCGATGTTGCCAACGAACGGTTGGCGCGTCTGGTTCCCGGACCTCACATCTCCTTCGCCGACCTCTCGTCGAAAAGGCGCTGCGACGCCTCGACCTCGTCGAGGTTGCGGCGCGCCCACTCGCAGAGACCGGTCACGGTGACCGAGAGGTCACGGCCGATCCGGGTGAGCACGTATTCCACCCTGGGCGGCGAGGTCGGATAGACGTTGCGCTCGACGATGCCGTCGCGCTCCAGCGCCCGCAGCGTCCGGGTCAGCATGCGCTGGTTGATCCCCTCGATCCGCGCCTTGAGCCGGGAGAACCGCTGGGCCTCGTACCCCAGGGCCGCGATCACCAGCAGGGACCACTTGTCCCCGATGTGATCGATCACCTGCCGGGCGATCCCATTGGCCCGGAGCATCGGCTCCAGGTTCGCCTCGTTCCCCATGGTTACTATTTTATACCAGGGCCCCATCGAATCCCAAGTAGTAAGAAAAATCGGCCCGCGACCACATTTGCACTGGTCACGGACCGATTGTCGAATGGGCAATGCGGTACCCCCGGAGGGACTCGAACCCTCACTCGAACCCTTTTAAGGGGTTTGCCTCTGCCATTGGGCTACGGGGGCGCCTAATCATACGTAACGGAACACTCATGCGTAACTGCTCAAGCCAACCGTCGCATGACTCACTGCTCCAAATCTACGGACCCGCCCTGGATTCGGGAACCCGGTCAAGAAATAGCACACCGTCGGCAACGACGAATCCGGGGGTGGACACTCCTGTCCACCCCGGAGAGGTTCAGGTCGTCGCCGCGGCGCGGAACTCCGTACGTGGCTCCTCGATCTCTCCGAGAGAGACGGTCTCGCGCTTGAAGAAGAGCGCCAGGGTCCAGTCGGCCGTCACCCGGACCTTTCGGTTGATCGTGGGCACCCGCGACAGATGGTAGGTGCGGTGCATGAACCACGCGGCGAGCCCGCGGAGCTTGATCCCGTAGACGTTGGCGACCCCCTTGTGCAGGCCCAGTCCCGCGACGGAGCCGACGTACCTGTGCCGGTAGTCGACCTGCTCCTTCCCGTGGAGCCTGCGGGTGATGTTGTCCGCGAGGACCTTGGCCTGCCGTACGGCGTGCTGGGCGTTGGGCGCGCAGTACTGGCCCGGGTTGGTCACGTCGGGCACGCCCGCCACGTCTCCGGCCGCGTAGGCGTCCTCGACGCCGACCACGGTCAGCCGGGTGCTCGTCTTGATCCGGCCACGCTCGTCGAGGGGCAGGTCTCCGGCGTTGACGACCGGGCTGGGCTTCACCCCGGCGGTCCACACGATGGTGGCGGATTCGAACTCGTCGCCGTCGGAGAGCTTGACCAGGCCGCCCTCGCAGGAGTCGAGGCGGGTGTTCATCTTGACCTCGATGCCGCGCTCGCGCAGCTGCTCGGCGGTCCACTTGCCCATCTCGGGGCCCACCTCGGGCAGGATGCGGTCGGTGGCCTCCACGAGGACCCAGCGCATGTCCTCGCGGGAGATGTTGCGGTAGTAGCGGGTGGCGTCGACCGCCATGTCCTCCAGCTCCGCGAGCGCCTCGACACCCGCGAAGCCGCCGCCGACCACGACGAACGTCAGCGCCCGCTTGCGCAGGGCCTCGTCGTCGTCGCTCTCGGCCCGGTCGAGGAGTTCGAGCACCCGGTTGCGCAGCGCGATCGCCTCGCCGACGGTCTTGAAACCGATCGCGGCGTCGGCCAGGCCCGGAATGGGGAGCGTACGGGAGATCGAGCCCGCGGCCATGACCACGATGTCGTAGTCGATCTCGTGCGCCGTGCCGACGTTGGGCGCGAAGGTGAGGCTCTTGGCGGCGTGGTTGACCTTGGTCACCTTGCCGTTGAGGATCGTCGCCTTCGAGAGCACGCGCCTGAGCGGGACGACCACGTGTCGGGGCGAGAGGTTTCCGGCGGCCGCCTCGGGCAGGAAGGGCTGGTAGGTCATGTGGGACTCGGGGGTGAGAACAGTGATTCGCACGCTTCCTTCGCGCAGTTCCTTGCGGAGCGTGTGCTGCAGGCGCAGCACGGTGTAAAGGCCGACATAGCCTCCACCGATCACCACGATGTGCTTGGAGTTGCGGTCCACTTCGACGCCTTCCTTAAGTCTCGAGGCTTGTGAAAGCTTTCACAAGCATACGCGCGCGGCCCCGGTCGCGCCAGCCACAAGCCTGGCAACCTATCCGAAATTTCTGCCGATGGTTAGAAACACCTCCTCTTCTCGTGAAAATTCCTGCCGATCTTCTGGTTGTGATTGATTTCACAAGTTGCGGAGCGCGTTCGCCCTGGTGAAGAGCTCGTCGAGCATCGGCGCGGTCACCCGGCCGGTGAAGGTGTTCTGCTGGCTGGGGTGGTAGCAGCCGAGAAGGTGTACGGGGCTTCCCCCGGGGGAGGTGATCTCCACTTCGGCGCCGTGCCCGAAAGGCGGCCTCGGCCGGGGCAGGGCGTACCCGGCGTCCTTCAGCGCGGGCCAGATCGCCTGCCAGGCGAAGCCTCCCAGCGCGACGATCACCCGTACGTCCGCCGAGATCAGGGCGACCTCACGGGCCAGCCAGGGGAAGCAGGTGGCCCGCTCGGCCGGCTCGGGCCTGTTCGCGGGCGGAGCGCACCGGACCGCCGCCACCATCCGCGCGCCGACGAGCCGTTGCCCGTCGCCCGCGTGCAGGCTGGTCTCCTGTACGGCCAGCCCCGTCCGGTACAGCGAGGCGAACAGCCAGTCACCACTGCGGTCGCCGGTGAAGATCCTCCCGGTCCTGTTGCCGCCGTGCGCCGCCGGGGCCAGTCCGACGATCAGGATCTCGGGCCGCTCCGCGCCCCATCCGGCGATGGGCCGGCCCCAGTAGGTCTCCTCGGCGAACGCCCGTCTCTTGACCGTCGCCACCTCCTCGCGCCACTCCACCAGGCGCGGACAGGCCCTGCAGACCGACTGCGCGGCCGTCAGCTCAGCGAGGGTGCCGCTCTTCTCCGCGAGCTCGCGCACCTCGGCGGGGTCGTGGGCGACGGGGGTGTCGGGCTGGGCGGGATCACCGGGCCAGCCGGATCCTGGAGGAACACAGCTCATGAGTTTGATGGTGCCCGATGCGGGAGACCGCGGGGCACATCGGGCCGCTCGCCTTCCGCGGGGCGGTCGGGCTGAAAAGGCGACAGGCGGCGCCCGCTGGGTGCGGACGCCGCCTGTTTCACTCCGGACACGTTCCGGCGTCAACCGCCGGGCGCGCTGTCGCGACTGTCAGGCCGTCAGGCGGGAAGACTCGCGGCGGGGGTAGGAGTGGGGGTCGGAGTGGGAGGGGGCACGCAGGTGACCTTGCCCACCTCGGTGCCACTGGTCGGGCCACCGTAGATCTCGATCGCACGCTTGGCGTAGCCGGACGCCGAGGCGGTCCAGGTGTCGGTCACGCTCTGGCTCTGCGGACCGTGACCGCTGAAGTAGACACTCTGCCAGTCGCCCGCGACACCGTCGCGGATCCAGCGGTACTTCACGGCGCCACGGAGGTGCGAGACGCTGATCGTGCCGGTGAACGTACGGGCCGCCGGGCAGGTGCCGGCGTAGTCGGTCGGAGCGCTGACGTAGGTGGAGACCTTCGGCGACGTGTCCTTGCACCAGATCTTGAAGTAGGCGCGGTTGGACGAGGCCCCGACCGGGCTGAGGATCTCCAGCTCGGCCCAGCCCCTGAAGTCGTCACGGGGCTTGATCACGTGGTAGACCTTGCGCGAGCCGTTGACGTGAACGGCGTCACGGTCGACGACGCGGCCGTTGACGACCCACTGGTAACGCACCCAGCGGGAGTCGGAGGTGGTGATGCGGCCGATCAGGGCAGCCTCACAGTTGCCCTCGTCGACCCACACCTGCGCACCGACGCCGGGCCTGACGACCTCGTGGTCGTCCTCACCGGCGCCGCAGGAGACCGAGAAGCGGCCCTTCGCGGAGGTGGCGGCACGCGGAGCCAGGAGCTGGATGGCCTGCCAGCCCTTGACGTCGCCCTTGAAGGTCGCCTTCTCCTTGACGGTGAAGCTCTTGACGCCCTTGCCGCGGAAGGTGAAGGTCTGGACCTTGCCCTTGGACCCGTCTCCGCGCAACCACCGGTAGGCGACGGTGGTCTTGGCCTTGACGGCCTTCACCTTGATCTTCGAGGAGAAGGTCACCTTGACCGGGCACTCACCCTCGTACTTCGAGGGAGACGCCTTGGGAGTGCCCGCCCACACCGCGGGCTTCGGCTTGGCGGCGGCCGAGACCGCCTGACCCGATCCACTGGCCGCCGCTGCGGGCGTGGCCAGCATGCCTACTGCCATGGTTGCCAGCATGGCCGCGCCGGCTCCTGCTGCGGCTAGCTTTCTTGCTAGTCCGGACTTCATGAGGGGATGCTCCGTTCGTTGGGAAGCAAGATTCGCCCTGGAGACGGTTGCCGCCCCGACAACAAGCTGTGCCGGGCCCACGGCAAAGTCCCACTAAAGCTTCTTTACCTAACCATAAACGGGAAGCTTTCCTCAATACTCCCTAAACGGGTGAATTGTCTAGGTCTTGTTATGACGTGGCTGCGGACCACGCGATGCCATCGAGGATGTCGCGCTCGCTGGCGACCACATCGCCGAAACCGTAACGGGTCACTATCCGGTCGAGGATGAGCGCACCCGCCCCGATCACGTCGACCCTGCCGGGGTGCATGACGGGAATCTCCGCCCGCTGCCCGACGGTCATTCCGAGCAATCTGCCGGCAATGTCATGCACCTGACCTGCGGTAATTCGCGAATGGTGAATTTTCTGCGAGTCATATTCGGATAGTTCGAGCGCTACTCCGGCGACCGTGGTGACCGAACCGGCAAGCCCGACCAGCGTCAACGCCCGTTCCACCGGCACCTCGGCCGCGACCCGGTCGAGCGCGTCGTCGATGTCGGCGGTCATCGCCTCGATCGCCTCCGCCGACGGCGGGTCACCCGCGCCGCGCAGGTGACGCTCGGTCAGCCGGACACACCCGATGTCGACGGAGAACGCGGCCTCCACATGCGTCGAGCCGAGCACGAACTCGGTCGAGCCACCGCCGATGTCGACCACGAGATACGGGGGGCGAGTGCCTTCCGGTGCGGGCAGTCCCGTCTCGGGCGAGAAGCGCACCAGCTCGCGGGTGGCCCCGACGAACGACAGCTCCGCCTCCTCGACGCCCGTGATCACCTCGGGCTCGACGCCGAAGATCTCGCGTACGCCGTCCACGAAGTCCTGCCGGTTGGCGGCGTCCCTCGTCGCGCTGGTGGCGACCACGCGGACCGAGGTGGCCGCGTGCCGGTCGATGAGCTCGGCATAGCCGCGCATGGCGGTGAACGTGCGCTCCAGGGCGTCCGCCGCCAGCCTGCCGGTCTCGTCGACCCCCTGCCCCAGCCGGACGATCTCCATTCGGCGCTCGACGTCGATCAGCCTGTCCCTGCCGACCTCGGCGATGAGCAGGCGGACGGAGTTGGTACCGCAGTCGATCGCGGCGACGCGGATCACTTGCTCTCCTCTACGTCTTCGACGTCCACACACGGCCCGGCGGCCCACCACTCGCCGAGCGCGTCAAGGGCCTCACGGCCGAAGGGGTTGCTCCCCGGCGCCGCGAGCTCGTGCCCGACCAGGGCGTGCAGGCATTTGACCCGGGTGGGCATGCCCCCGGTGCTCTGCATGTCACGGGGCAGCGGCTCCAGGCCGTCCTCGGCGGCCGCCTTGTCACGGCGCGCCAGGTAGTCCTCGTGGGCGGCCCGGTACGCCTCGGCCAGCTCCGGGTCGTCGGTGAGCCTGGCCTGCATCTCCCGCATCATCCCCGAGGTCTCCAGCCTGCCGATGGCCGAGGCGGCCCTGGGGCACGTGAGGTAGAACAGGGTCGGGAAGGGCGATCCGTCGGGCAGTCTCGGCGCGGTCTCGACGACGTCGGGCAGCCCGCACGGGCAGCGGTGCGCCACCCCCCGCAGTCCTCGCGGCGCCCGGCCGAGCTGTCGCTCCACCGCCGCCACGTCGTGGTCATCAACCATTCGTGACACCCCCAAGAAGATGACAACCAGGGTATCGGCGTCACCCGGCGGCCTTGGCCGCCTTCTGCCCGGTGCCGCTGTCGGCGGCCTTGACCGAGTCCCACAGCGTTTCGTACCACGGTGGTCTGGCGACCGCCTTCCGCTCACCGACCGTGTTCCTGCCCGGCGCGGGCGACTCGCCCATGACGACGTAGCACTTCTGGCCGGGGTCGCAGTAGAAGAGCCGCTCCCTGCCCTGCCGTTTGATGAAACCGGGGTCCAGGAGCTGCTTGTGGCGGTCGTCCAGGGCTTTGATCGCGGCGATCTCCCTGGCCTTGTCCTGCTCCAGCTGGGCGATCTGGCGGCGCTGTGCGATGTACTCCCTGATGGGGTAGGCGAGGCTCATGGCGATCGCGCACACCACGATCGCGAGGACCGCGGCCCGTCCCGTCAACTGCGGCCGTGTCGCCATGCGCCCCTCCTCGTCCCCACGTTCTCGCGGCCCCGTCCGTCGTGCCCCGTCCGTCGTGCTCTGTCCACCGTGCCCCGCACAGCGGCTCCGACACCGGCGGTCGCCGATCTTCGCATTTCGGGAACGCCGGACCGCGGCCGGCGTTCCCGAAATGCGGCCCGCGCTCGGAACGGGTGCGAGCCGCCAGAAGAAACTACCGCCGGAACCGCGGGAAGGCCGCCCGACCCGCGTAACGGGCCGCGTCGTCCAGAAGCTCCTCGATGCGGAGCAACTGGTTGTACTTGGCCACCCGGTCGGAGCGGGCCGGGGCACCGGTCTTGATCTGGCCGCAGTTGGTGGCCACGGCGAGGTCGGCGATCGTGGTGTCCTCGGTCTCGCCCGAGCGGTGGCTCATCATGCAGCGGTAACCGCTGCGGTGGGCCAGGTCCACCGCGTCGAGGGTCTCGGTCAGGGTGCCGATCTGGTTGACCTTGACCAGCAGCGCGTTGGCGGTGCCCTCGGCGATGCCGCGGGCCAGGCGCTCGGGGTTGGTCACGAACAGGTCGTCGCCGACCAGCTGGACCTTGTCGCCGAGGGCGCGGGTGATGGCGTTCCAGCCCTCCCAGTCGCTCTCGTCCAGCGGGTCCTCGATGGAGACCAGCGGATAGTTCGCGACCAGGTCCTCGTAGAAGGCGATCAGCTCGGTGGCGGACAGCCCCTTGCCGTCGATGGTGTAGACGCCGCCCGTGTGGAACTCGGAGGCGGCCACGTCGAGGGCCAGCGCGACGTCCTCGCCGGGCACGTACCCGGCCTTCTCGATGGCGACCAGGATCAGGTCGAGCGCGTCACGGTTGGAGGGCAGGTTCGGGGCGAAGCCGCCCTCGTCGCCGAGGCCGGTGGCGTAGCCCTTCTCCTTCAGCACCGCCTTGAGGGCGTGGTAGACCTCGGTGCCCATCCGCACGGCCTCGCGGAACGTCTCCGCCCCGATCGGGGCGATCATGAATTCCTGGATGTCGACGTTGGTGTCGGCGTGCGCGCCGCCGTTCAGGATGTTCATCATCGGCACGGGCAGCAGGTGCGCGTTCGGCCCGCCCAGGTAGCGGAAGAGCGGCAGCTCGGCGCTGTCCGCGGCGGCCTTGGCCACGGCGAGCGAGACACCCAGGATCGCGTTGGCGCCCAGACGTGCCTTGTTGGGCGTGGCGTCCAGGTCGATCATGATCTGGTCGATGCTGCGCTGCTCGGTGGCGTCGAACCCGAGGATCTCGTCGGCGATCTCGTCGGTCACGCCGAGGACCGCCTTCTCCACGCCCTTGCCGCCGTAGCGCTCGTCGCCGTCACGGAGCTCGACGGCCTCGAACTGGCCGGTGGACGCACCACTGGGAACCGCGGCGCGCCCCTGGCTGCCGTCGTCCAGGAGGATGTCGACCTCGACCGTCGGGTTACCCCGGGAGTCAAGGATCTCTCGGGCGGTAACGCCCTCGATGGAAGCCACGAAGCGCTCCTAAAGTCGCAGGACAGTTTGCTTCAGAAGCCTATCGAGATCTATATGCCAGTACGGTGACCGGGACACCGCCGAACAATGTTCGCGCAATCTACGTACGAGCCCCCGAAGGCGCCCCACCGCCAACGTCAGGCCCCGCCCGGCTCTCAGCTCCCGCCGGAGACCGGACTGAGAAGACCATCTCAAGGAGCCCCCTGAGGACACGCCCCGCACTTCTCCCTTTAAAGGACTACCCGTGAGGCCGCGCCGGCGACTGGACTGAGGAGAGGGAGGTCGCGAGGAACGAGCGACCTCCCTCA